>NZ_JBFTRC010000035.1:0-36827 GCF_056399325.1 Allobosea sp. 01N443 | reverse complement strand
CGACGGCGACGACTTCACCCTCTTGGGGCTTTTCCTTGGCGGTTTCGGGGATGATGATGCCACCCTTGGTCTTCTCTTCGCCATCAAGGCGACGGACCACGACGCGGTCATGCAGCGGACGGAACTTCATGGTTCTGTCTTCCTCTAAGAAGGTAGAAACGGAACGCGCGGCCTGCGTGGAAACGCTGCCGGCATCTGTTAGCAGTCTCGAGGATCGAGTGCTAACGGATGCCGCGGAGATAGGCTCGCCCCCCGGATGAGTCAAGGAAGCTTCTCGGCGGAAAGTGAATCGAAATTGCGGCGCGGCAAGCGGGGCGTCGCAAGACAGGGCATGGCAAGAGGGATGCTGCGCAATCCCATGCGACGCGCTATCCTGTTGGAATGACCGAGCCCGTGCCCGATCCCCGGCTTGACGACATCGCCCGTTCCTGCGTCGCCTTGCACGTTCGAATGACTGCACGCGCCGTCACGCGCGCCTATGACGAGGCGATGCGGCCGAGCGGGCTGAAGATCACCCAGTTCGTCCTGCTCTCGGCGCTCAGCACCGGCGCCTTCCGATCCGTGACCGAGCTGGCCGAGCGTTTTGCGCTGGAACGCACCTCGCTCACCCGCAACCTGCAATTGCTCGCCGCGGAGGCGCTGATCGAACCGCTGGAGTGCAAGGGGAGGGCCCTGGTCTATGCCGTGACCGACAAGGGCCGCGCGGCGATCGAGGCCGCGATCCCTTACTGGCAGGCGGCGCAGGAGCGCATCGAGGGCGGGCTCGGCCGGGAACGATGGAACGAGACCCGCGATGGCCTGCGGGCCTTGCGGCGGGTTGCCCGCGGCGCGACCTGAACGCTGTCTCGGGTGGAAGCAGGCCTTGACCGTGCGCGGCTTCTCAGTAACGTGTATCTGCACGTTAATCGAGGGCTGTCCATGTCGCGAAAGATCGGCGTCGTCTCACGCGAAGTCTTGCTGGCCGAAGACGGTGTGTCCTTCCTGCGTGGCATGATGGAGGGGCGACATCCCGGCGCGCCCTTCGCCGATGCCATGGATTTCGATCTCGCGGAGGTCGAGGAGGGGCGGGTGGTGTTCGTCGGCAAGCCGTCGGCGCGCTACTTCAATCCGCTTGGCACGATCCATGGCGGCTGGACCGCGACGATCCTCGATTCAGCCATGGCCTGTGCGGCGCACGCGACGCTGAAGGCCGGGGAGGGCTACACGACGCTCGAGATGAAGATCAACTATGTCCGCCCGGTGATGCCGGGTGGCGGGATCGTACGGTGCGAAGGCAAGCTGATCCATCGCGGCGGCACGATCGCGACGACCGAAGGCAGGCTCACCGACGAGCGCGGCAAGCTGCTCGCGCATGGCACCGAAACCTGCATGATCTTTCCGGTCGGCGTTGCGGCAGGCCGCTGAAGTGGCGTCGTCCAGCGGTTCGTGACTAGGATACGCGCCGATGCCCCGGGGCGGAGTTGTCCATGCAATTCGCAGCGTTCCAGGATCTCGCGGTCGACGCAGCTTTTCAGTCATTCGCTGAGCCGCTGAGGACGCCGCTGCTCCGGCTGCGTCAGCTTATCCTCGACACAGGCGCCCGGACGACCGGGCTCGGCGGACTCGTCGAAACCCTGAAATGGGGCGAGCCTGCCTATTTCCCTGTGAAACAGCGTGTGGGGACGACCGTAAGGGTCGCTGCGTTGAAGGGATCGAGCAAGCACTACGCGATGTATGTCCATTGCCAGACGACACTGGTCGAGACCTTCGCGCGTCACTACCCCGACACCTTTCGCTTCGAAGGCAGCCGCGCCCTCGTCTACCGGGAGGAGGAGGAGATTCCTGTCGGGCCGCTCGAACACTGCATCGGGCTCGCGCTGACCTACCATCGCTGGCGCTAGGGCTGGGCGCGATAGGCACTCGGACTGGCCCCCATCACCTGCCGGAAGCGGCGATTGAAGGTCGAGAGATCGCCGAAGCCTGCATCGAACGCGATGTTCGCGATCGTCAGGTCGGACCGGCGAAGCATCGTCGCGGCACGGTGCATCCGTGTCCGCAGCAGGAACTGATGCGGCGTCATGCCGATGAGCGTCCGGAAAGTTCGCAGAAAATGATAGCGGCTCATCGCCGCCTCGCGGGCGAGACCGGCGAGCGTCAACGGCTGCTCGCTTTCAGCTTCTATCAGCCGCAATGCTCTGGTGACCCGGCGCGCGTCCTGGGCGCTGGGGGCGACCGCCGCCGGGGGCTCGCCATTCTGCAGGGCTGCGACAGCGCCAGCAAGCCGAACCGCGATCTCCTCGAGCTGGTTTGCATCGCAGCGCGCGGCCTCCGCTACTGCCGCGAGCCGGGACGATGCCAGCGACGGTGGCAGGCAGGCCCGCGCAAATTCGAACCGCTTGGCTGCCGGCACGCCGGCTACGATGTCTTCCAGGTGTTCGGGCTCGAACTGGAAGGCGAGGCAGCGATCGCCGATAGCGTGTTCGTGGCCGCATTCGAAGCACGTGCCTCGATTTCCGAGCAGGATCGCGCCCGGCGCGAGCACGGCGGTTCCGAGTGAAGAGCGATACTGAAAGCTGCCCGCGGTGACGACAGCGATGCAGCAATGCTCATGCCGTTCCTCGAAGGCAGGATCGGACGGGCCCGCCGTGCAGACGATGTCACGCACCCGCCAGCCCGGGCCGGATGCCAGAAGTTGCGACGTCGCGGTCATCTTAATTCAGCAATTTTTCCCAAGCGCAAAGCGGTGAGAGCAGCCTAACTCGGGGCACATTGCACAGCACTGGAGCCTGAACATGGCAGTGGCCATCACCGCTTTGAAGGAGGTACTCCATGCCGGCGGGCCCGCTCCCGATCGGGTCGAGCAGATGGGTCTCTACAGCTGGCTCATCGGGGCATGGGCGATGGATGCCGTGATGCATGCCGATGATGGCACTCGGCACGAAGGCAAGGGTGAGATCTGTTTCGGTTGGGTGCTGGGCGGACGGGCGATCCAGGATGTCTGGATCCTGCCCGGCTTCTTCCACGGCACGACGCTGAGGGTCTACGACCCCGCGCTCGACGCCTGGCATATCCTCTGGAGCGACCCGCTCAAGCAGTATTACACGCGTCAGCTCGGTCGGGCCGAGGGGCCAGATATCGTCCAGCACGGCAAGCTGGAGGACGGCACGGCGATCCGGTGGCGCTTTACCGAGATCACACCGAACGCTTTCCGCTGGCTCGGAGACCTTTCATCCGATGACGGAAAGACCTGGCGCCTGCAGGCCGATTTCCGCGCCCGGCGCCTCGCCACCTGAAGCCCCCTGAGGAGAACCACCATGCTTGACCATGTCTCGATTGGCGTTCGCGAGATCGCTCGCGCAAAGCGCTTCTACGACGCGTCGCTCAGTGCCCTCGGCTACCGCTGCCTGAGCCATGACGACAATTCGCTGGGCTATGGCGGCGATGCGGTCGCATTCTGGATCGGCAGGGCCCAGGCTCCTGTCCCGCCGGATCCGGGCTCGAACCTGCACTTCTGCTTCGCGGCCCCCAGTCGGGCGAGCGTCGACGCCTTTCATGCGGCAGCGATGAAGGCGGGCGGCAAGGACAATGGCGTGCCAGGGCTGCGGGCGGATTACGGGCCGAACTATTACGCGGCCTTCGCAATCGATCCCGACGGCTATCGGATCGAGGCCTATTGTGGGCAGCCGGATGGCTGATGGATCACGGCGCCTGCCAGGGCGCTACCGCCTCCTTCAGTGCGTCGTGGGAAGATTCCGCGCGGACCATTCGCTGCGGGGAACCGCATCGCCGACCAGGAACTCGAAACCGGCAACCTTGCTGCGATCGGGCGTGGTCTCGCATCTGAACCTGAGCCTGTACCATTGCTGCTTGCTGCGGAAGGCGGCGCCGTCGGCCTGCAGCATTCCCGCCGAGAATCTGGTGTCCGCCATGGCGTAGGCGACAACCCTGTCCGGCTGGAACTCTGCTTTCCATGCCTGGATCTGGCTCATCGCTTCGAGGTTGCATAATTGCTCGATGCGCTCTGAGGGATCCAGGTGGGTCAGGGCTTCCCGCGCCTGCCGGCTGCGCGGTTCGGCAAGGACCTTGCCGGATAGCGTTCGTCTTGCTCGGATCATGACGGGCGCCGCAACGACAGGAGGGGTATTGGGCCGGGGCTGCGGAGGAGACTGCGGCGCTGCGGCAGTGATCTCTGGCGGTGCAGGCTTCGGAGCCTCGGGAACGGGCTCCTGCTGCCTTGGTTCGGCCACGGCTTCGGCCTGTTGCTGCGTGACCAACTCGACCTCGATGCTGTCCTCCGGGGCCGGTGTCAACGGCTCGATACTGGGGAGCCAGATCAAAGCCCCCAAAAGACCGACATGCAGACCGAGCGAGCCGATGGCGCCATGGGCTTGCGATCCGTGACGCGGATGTCGGAAGAACCTCATGGATCACAGCGCTGCCGCGATGAAGAACGCACTCAACCGCGGGCCCCTCCGCGTGCTGTTCGGACGGCTGCAGAAGTCGCAATCAATCGGGCGCTTTTGCGGCAGCGGCTCGATTGTCGGACGGGATATCGCATCCGGCGGGATGATCTGATCGTCCGTGTTTGCATTGGCCTTCCCGAAAGCCGAAATCCAGCCTTCGGGCCGATGCTCTAGCGTCTGCTGACCGCAACGGCGCCGGCGACGATCAAGACGGCGCCCGCATAGGTGGTCCAGAGCGGAATTTCGCCGAAGAAGGCAAACCCGAGCAGGCTCGCCCAGACAAGCGCCGTGTACTCGATTGGCGCGAGCCGCGACGCGGCTGCGCGAGCAAAGGCGGAGGTCAGCATGAGATGGCCGGCGACGCCGAGCAGGCCGGCGCTGAGATAGGCAAGCAGGTCCTTGCCGGTCATGGGCACGAAGGCGAGCCAGGCAGGAATGGCGAGGCAGAGCGCCGGCCCGCAATTCTGGAAGGCGACGATGACGGCCGGATGTTCCTTCACGGCGATCCGTCGCAGCAGGATCAGATTGAACGCATAGGACACTGCTGAGAACAGGGCTGCGGCGACGCCGAGCTCCGCTCCGGTGACGCCGCCCTGCAGCCTGGGCCAGACCATGACGAGCATGCCGAGCAGGCCGAAGCCGAGGGCCTGGAGAATGCGCCCGTCGAGCCGTTCCTTGAGCAAAAATCCGCCGAGCAGGGCGACGAAGACCGGCGCGAGGAAGGACAGGGTAAGCGCCTCCGCCAGAGGCAGCACCGAGATGGAATAGAAAAAGCTGCCGGCGGTGAGCACTACGAGCGGCACGCGCACGACATTGCCGATCAGGCTGCTGCGGGTCGGGAAGGCCGGGCGCACCGCCGCAAGCACGATGAGGGCGCAAAGGCCGCCTGCGGCAAAGCGCATGAACAGGGTGACGATGAAGGGATGGTGCTGCATCTGCGCCTTGATCACCGCGTCCATTGCGGTGAGCAGGGCGATGCCGAAGACGGCTCGGAGCGCTGTGCCTGCGGTCATTCCGGTTGGCCGGTGAGGCGCTTGCGGAAATGATACTCCCAGCTGAAGGAGATATCGCCGAGATAGCGCTGCCCCGGCCAGCGGACGAAGCCGAGCTTCTCGTAGAAGCGATGGCCGCGTGCAAAGCGCGCGTCGGACCACAGGATCATCTCTGCATGGTTGCCGGCTTCCGCGAAGCGCAGCGCCTCTGCAAAGAGCACCTGCGCAAGGCCGGCGCCGCGCCAGGCGGGAGAAACGTAGACCTTCGCAAGCTCGGCGGCATTCTGTTCGGGAACTGGAAAGATGCCGAGCGACCCGGCGATCCCGCCATCAGGCGCCTCTGCGATCCAGAGCCGGCCGCCCTTGGCCGCGAAATGGCTCGCCGGCCTCCGCAACTCCGGAAACTCCGACCAGTCGAAATGGCAATCGGGATATTCGGCGAAGCTCGCGGCGATCAGGGCGGCGAGCGGTTCTGAATCATCGTCGCGCGCGGCGCGAAGCGGCGGGAGGCTTGCGGTCATGCCGCAGCGATGCAGGCCAATCCGGATTGGCGCAAGGGGGAGGCGCAACCGCTGCGCGCATGCCGTTCAGCTCAGCAATGCACATGCCGCATCGGCGGTCTGTTTCGGCGCTGCTGCGCCGGTCGCTCGACACCAGCGGAATCCGGAACGCGAATGGCCAGATATTCGACGCGCTTCCGCTTGGAAATGCACGAGCGGACGGTTAGGGCAGTTGTATATCGATGATGTGGTTGCCGTGTGAGTCGCGCGGCAGCTTCGTGCTGGCGCCATGACCGGGATCATATGACTGTTCTCGTGCCCTTCATCATCAATGCCGGGCTGAATTTCGTCCTCGGTCTGCTCATCGCCTATTTTCTCGGGCCCGCGGCTTTTGGACTCTACGCCATTGGCGCGGCCATCGTCGTGCTGGTGAACACCGCGCTGCTCGACTGGCTGAGGGTCTCCGCGATCCGCTTCTACTCCTTGGCGGCGCGCGAGAAGCAGCCGGAGATCCGCGCGACACTGGATATCCTGGCGGCCGGCATCAGCATTGCCCTGTCCGGCCTGCTGATCGCGGCGATCGTGGCAGGCATCGATTTCCGCCTGCCGGCGATGCTGCTTGCGGCTGCCGTGCTCGGCGGCATCGGGGCTGGGCTGTTCGACTATCATGGCGCGATTGCGCGGGCCCGCTTCCTCGACGCCGCCTATGCCAAGCTGATCATCGTCAAGAACGTTCTGGCGCTGATCCTGATGGTTGGCGGAGCCTGGATCACKCATGATCCCGCCATTGTTCTGCTTGGCGGCCTGATCAGCGTGGTGGTGGCGCTGCTTCTCGTCCGGCGGGCGCTGGCCGATGCGCCGCTTTCGCTGTCGGCGGCCGACAAAGCCGTCGCCTGGAGCTTCTTCATCTATTCCCTGCCGCTGATCGGCAGCAATGCGGTCTACTCGCTGATCCCGCTGATCAACCGCTCCCTGCTCGCCGGCGCCCATGGCTTTGCCGAGGCCGGCTATTTCTCCCTGGCCTCGGATATGGGGCTGAAGCTCTTCGGCACGCTCGCCTCGACCCTGGAGATCGTGCTCCTGCGAGAGGTCATTCGCCTCGACGAGACGCGCGGGCGACGGGCGGCACTGCGTCGTATCGCGGAGAACGTCGTCGTGGTCTTGATGGTGGCGCTCCCCGCTGCCGCCGGACTGTGGCTTGTCCTCCCCGCCTTTGAACGGCTTCTGGTTCCGCCGAGCTTTCACGGTCATTTCTCGGCCTATATGTCGATCCTGATCCCCGGGTTCGTGGCTTTGACGATCTCGCAGGCGGCCTTCATCCCGGTCTTTCTTCTGGACAAGCGCACCCGCATCGCGCCCATGGCAACGGGCCTCGGCCTGGCCTGCAATCTGCTGCTGGTGCTCACTCCCCTCGGAGCGGCGGGACCGCAGCGTTACGCCTATGCGCAGGCAAGTGCTTTCATTGTCGCGCTCGGGGTGACTGCGGCTGCGGCACTCCGTTCGCTGCCGATCTGGCCGCCACTGCGAGATTGCGCCTGCGTGCTCCTCGCCGTGCTGTCGATGGTTGCTGCAACCTGGCCGCTGTCCGGCCGTTTCGCGGCCCCCATCGAACTCGTGCTCCAAGTCGGCGTGGGGGCGCTCGTCTATGCGGTTGTCATCCTGGGTTGCGACGTGATGCGGAGCCGCTCCCGGCTTTCCTTGTGGTGGGTCATGCGCAAAAGCCGCGCGGCCCGATGAGATGGCAAGGTTTGCCCGATAGCCCGGCGCCTGCCGAAGAGCTCTGCACGGTCACCCGAAACGCTTCGTTCACTCTCTCTCTAGGCGGGTTGCTAAGGTTAATTCGCTGAAGTCACGCGATTGCTGGCGGAAACGCTGACGAAGCGGCAGCGATTCACCATTCCTTTGAGGGCGGCTCCCCAGGCTCTTCGCAGCTTGCTGAAGAGAGTTGCGTCATGCGTCCCGTCCTGTTCGTTCCGCTCGCGATCCTGTCCGGGATGTGCGCCACCAACGGCCCCGTCTCCGCGCAGAGCTACGGGCGCCCAGCCGATCCTCTGGTGACCGGCTCTACCGCGCGTGGCAACTACGGTGGCGGCTTCATCGAGATGCTGATGACCGGTCGGGACCCGACGCCCCAGGGCCGGGGCGGGGCGGTCTATAATCGGCCGGGCGGCTACTCCGCCTATGGCCAGCGCGTCGTACCCGGGCAGGGCTATGGCGCCGATCCGTTCGAGCAGGCATCCGAGCCGCGGGCTCCGGGGCGCCGCATGGCCGCGCTCGGTGAGCCCATGCAGATGCAACGGCCGATCGAGCGCGTGCTCGATCCGCGTTTCCAGAAGCAGGAAGTCGCCTATGACGGCCCGCACAAACCGGGCACCATCGTCATCGACACGCCGCGGAAGTTTCTTTTTCTCGTCCAGCCTGGTGGCCGCGCCTTGCGCTATGGCATCGGCGTTGGGCGACCAGGTTTCGAATGGGCTGGCATGAAGGCTGTGACGCGCAAGGCGGAATGGCCGAGCTGGACGCCGCCGGCCGAGATGCTGAAACGCCGCCCGGATCTGCCGCGCTTCATGTCCGGCGGGCCCGAGAATCCGATGGGCGCGCGCGCGCTCTATCTCGGGTCGTCGCTCTATCGCATCCACGGCACGAACGAGCCGCACACGATCGGTCAAGCCGTTTCCTCGGGCTGCATCCGGATGACCAATGACGATGTGACGGACCTCTATGGCCGGGTGCGGGTCGGCGCAAAGGTGCTGGTGATCTGAGGCGGCTCACCACCTGCGCAGCCGTCACGAGCTTCCGATGAAAATGCCGGTCGCAAGGACCAGCAGGCCACCGAGCACGATCTGGACGATCGCCGATGTGAACGGCGTCTCCATATAGCGCCAGCGGACCCAGGCGATCACGATCAACTCGATCGCCACGATGATGCCGGCGATGGCCGTGGCGGTCCAGAAATCGGGGATGAGGAAGGGCAGGGTATGGCCGAGCCCGCCGACCGTGGTCGCGACGCCGCAGGCAGCACCACGCACCCAGGGATGCCCCCGTCCCGTGATGGTCCCGTCATCCGAGAGAGCTTCGGTGAGGCCCATGCTGATGCCCGCGCCGACCGATGCGGCGAGGCCGACCTGGAAGGCATTCCAGGAATCATGGGTCGCGAAGGCGGCCGCGAATATCGGCGCGAGCGTCGAAACCGTCGATCAATCCGGCAAGCCCTGGCTGAACGATCTGCAGCACGAACAGGCGATGACGGGTCTGGTCTTCCTCGGCGGTCGCATCCGAGGTCAGGATGGTTTCGCCGAGGCGCTGCGCCAGGCTTTGATGCGATTTCTCGGCTTCGGAAAGGTCAGCCAGCAGTTTGCGCGTCTCGACGTCATGCGCCCGTTGCGCTGCACGAGCGTAGAAGCCCGAGGCTTCCTCTTCCATCAGCGCCGCTTGCGTCCGGGCGGTGTCGAGTCGCAGCCCGTCCATCAGCCAGACCGGGTTGCGCTTCAGGAACCCCTTCACATCCTGGCGGGTGATGTAGGGCAGTTCCTTGCCGAAGCGCCGCTCATAGAGCGAAAGCAGGCTGTGGCGATGACTTTGCTCTTCCGCCGCCATCTCGTCGAAGACCTCGGCGGAATGCGGGTAGATCGGCCGAAGGCGATTGGCGAGGGAAAGGTAGATTCGGGAATCCTCTTCCTCATTGGCGATCGCGAGCGCGAGGATCTCGGCCTCGTCCAGATCGTCGATGCGTTTCATGATCACCTCTTAGATTAGAATTATTCTAATCTAAGAGGTGCGCGCCGGGTTGGGAAGGCCCCCAACGAAAACGGCCCGCCGGAGGGCGAGCCGTTGTTGGTACGGGTGGACGCAGCCGGAATCAGGCCCAGTCGCCGCCATCATCGATGGGGTCGTCGTCCTGGCCGGGTTCATAGGGCTCGTCGTAGCTGGCCTGATCGTAGGTTGCCTGGTCGGAAGCACCCTGATCATAGGCCGCCTGCTGGTTKTCGGCGGTGCCGGCATCCTTTTCAGCCGTATCGGCCGGTTTGCTGGCGTCGGCCGCCTTGCTGGCATCTGCCGTCTCCGCGGCTTTTGCCTCGCCGCCCTTGCCGCCGCCAAAGGCGTTGGTCAGGACATTGCCGAGCATCATGCCGCCAGCGACGCCGGCTGCCGTCGTCAGCGCTGAGGCCATGAAGCCACCGCCACGTCCGGGCGCCTGGGCCTGCTGGTTCGCCCAGGGGCCCGCCTGCTGCTGGCCTTGCGGGCCGCCGAAAGCCTGACCGGGGGCTGGCTGCTGCTGCGGTTGCTGACCGGTCCAGGCGGCCGATGGGGCCTGCCCTGCCGGGCGCGCCGGGAAGGCCGGCACGGAACCGCTGCGTGCCGGGGCGTCAGCTGGCCGAGATGCGCCGCCGAAGATGCCCGACAGGAAGCCGCCGGCCTGCGCCGGAGCCTCGCTCGGTCGGCTCTGCAGGTCACGAACCTGCGCCTGCAGTTCCTCGACCTGGGCCTGAAGGTTGGTCAGCGCCTGTTCCTGAACGTAGACGGCCTGCGCCATGGCATAGGGCGCATAGGGCTGCTCGCGCAGGCGCTCCGCGATGTAGCGTTMAGCCTCGGGGTCGCGGGGCTGGTTGGCCGCCTGTCTCAGGCGATCGAAAATCCCGGCGATCACGTCGCGTTCTTGCGGCGTCATCGTCATCTCCTCTCGTTTGGACGGCGCGGGTGCGCCGCCGCGTCAAGAGGTGGGGACTGCCTGTGACGCTATCAAGGCAGTGCGTCGATCAGGCATTGCCGACATTGCTGTACTGGAAGCCACGGCGGCGCATGTCGTCCGAGCGGTAGATATTGCGCAGATCGACAACGACGGGTTCGCGTAGCGCGGCCTTGACCGCGGCGAGGTCGAGCGCACGAAAAGCATCCCATTCCGTCACGATCACCAGCGCATCTGCGCCCCTGATGCAGGAATAGGCGTCACTCGCATAGGAGATTCCGGGCAGCAGAGGCTTGGCCGCATCCATGCTCTCGGGATCATAGGCAACGATCTCGGCCCCGGCATCCTGGAGCGCGGTGATGATCGCGATCGAGGGCGCTTCGCGCATGTCGTCGGTGTTCGGCTTGAAGGCGAGGCCAAGGATGGCGATTCGCTTGCCGCGCACCGAACCACCGCAGGCGGCGAGCACCTTGCGGGCCATGGCGCGCTTGCGCTGGTCATTGACGGCGACGACGGTCTCGACGATCCGCAGCGGAGCAGCGAGGTCCTGCGCCGTCTTCATCAAGGCCAGCGTATCTTTCGGAAAGCAGGAGCCGCCATAGCCGGGGCCGGCATGCAGGAACTTCGCGCCGATGCGATTGTCGAGGCCGATGCCGCGCGCGACCTCCTGGACATTCGCGCCGACGGCCTCGCAGAGGTCGGCCATTTCATTGATGAAGGTGATCTTGGTCGCGAGATAGGCGTTGGCGGCGTATTTGATCAGCTCGGAGGTTCGGCGCGAGGTGAAGAGAAGGGGCGCGGCATTGAGATAGAGCGGCCGGTAGATGTCCTCCATCACGGCGCGCCCGCGTGCATCGTCGGTGCCGATCACGATCCGGTCCGGACGCTTGAAGTCGCTGATCGCGGCGCCCTCGCGCAGGAATTCCGGGTTCGAGACCACAGCGAAATCGGCCTCCGGTCGGMTCTCCCGCATGATCCGCTCAACCTCGTCGCCGGTGCCGACCGGAACGGTCGACTTGGTGACGACGACGGTGAAGCCTTCAAGCTCGGCCACGACGTCGCGAGCGGCCTGATAGACATAGGAGAGGTCGGCATGGCCGTCGCCACGCCTGGCCGGGGTACCGACTGCGATGAAGACCGCGTCGGCGCCGCGGACGGCACCGGCCAGCTCGGTCGTGAAGGAGAGGCGGCCTTCGCGCACATTCTTGGCGACGAGATCGTCCAGGCCGGGCTCGAAGATCGGGATCTCGCCGCGGTTGAGCGCCTCGATCTTGCGAGCGTCGGTGTCGACGCAGGTCACGACATGGCCGAAATCAGCGAAGCAGGCACCCGAGACCAGGCCAACATAGCCCGAACCGATCATCGTCACGCGCATGAGGTGTCGTCCTCTCTCGCGGGCCGGAGCGGGATTGATCCGGGCCTCTCGTATGCGGCAGCTGGAGCACGGCTCCCCGCCCTAGCACCGCCTATATCAATTTAAGGCGCTGGGAAATGAAGAGGCGCGCAACACCGAACCCTATGGGTTGGTGATGCGCGCCAATCTCTGGGCGATGACGGAGGGTGGCGATCAGCCTTCGAACGGCTCGGCCGGCTCGACACCTTCGGAGACGAATTCGTCGAAATTCTCGCCGGGCTCCGGCTTCAGCAGCGGGGTGCGGTTGAGGACCACGACGGTGGTGCCGGTGGGCACGCGGCTGTGCAGGTCGATGATATCCTGGTTGAACATGCGGATGCAGCCGCTCGAAACCGCCGTGCCGATGGTCCAGGGCTCCGAGGTGCCGTGGATGCGATAGAGGGTGTCGCGGTCACCCTGATAGAGATAGAGCGCGCGCGCGCCGAGCGGGTTCTCGAGGCCCGCGTCCATGCCGCCGGCCCAGGGGCGGTTCTTGGCAGGATCACGCGCGATCATCGCAGGGGTCGGGGTCCAGCGCGGCCAGGCTGCCTTGCGGGCAACGGTTGCGCGACCGCGCCAGGACATGCCCTGCTTGCCGACGCCGATGCCGTAGCGGATGGCACGGCCGTTCTCTCGGACCAGATAGAGATAGCGCTTGTTAGTGTCGACGACGATCGTGCCGGGCCGCTCGCTGGTCGGATAGGCGACTTCCTGCCTCAGGAAGCGCGGGTCGACTTCGGTAATGTCGGTTTCAGGCAGAGGGAACTTCTCGTCGGGCATCTCGCCATACATGGCGAGTGCAGCCGCGCTCGGTCCGGCAGGTCTCGCGGCCTCGAGGGCTTGCTGGCGCGCGCCGACACAGGCTGCCAGCGATAGCGGCAAGAGCAGCACCATCATGCGCTTGAAGAGGCGATGGCGGAGTGCGCCGGCGATCGAGTCGAAGGACATCAGTTTGGCTCGCGTATTCTTGGTCTTGCGGGACTAGCAACGGACGAGCGATCGCGCAGTTCCACGGTGTTCCACGTCTTCGCCCAATGGGGTTCAAGGCGGATGGCGTGGCCGTGGGGTGAACACAGTGCGGCGAAATTGTGTCTTCAGCTGGCTGTGCTGAATCCGCAACAGCTCGAAAACACCGGGAAATCGGCCGTGTTATCAGGCGATCAGGCGGGTGCTTGGCAAAAAGAGCGCCGAATCGCGCAAACTCCTGGAAACCGGCGACATCGCTGGCGGCTTGCTGTGTCCGCCCTGCAATGCCGGTGCAACCTAGCTTGGCGTCGACGCGGGCGCGACCAGGCCGAGCCTTTCGCGCTGCGACCAGCGCCACAGCATCAGCACCGCCACCACGGCAAGGCCGGTCGCCAGTCCGATCCAGATTCCGCTGCCGGCGAGCGGTGTCCAGAAGCCGAGAGCCGCCGAAAGCGGCAGCCCGATGCCCCAATAGCCCAGGCCGGCCAGGATCATCGGCACGCGCGTGTCGCGCAGGCCCCTGAGGATGCAGGAACCGACCACCTGTGCGCCGTCGGCAATCTGGAAGATCGCTGCGAACAGGAGGAAGCGCATCGCGAGTTCGGCAACAGCCTGCGAACCCGGTTTGCTGGCATCAAGAAAGGGCGCGACCAGCAGGTGGGGAGCCAGCAGCATCACGAGCGCGGTCAGCGCCATGAAGGAGATCGCGAGCACGATCGCGGTGGTGCCGGCACGCGTGATGCCGTCGCGATCGCCGGCACCATAGGCGCGGCCGACACGCACGGTGCCGGCCTGGCCGATGCCCATCGGCACCATGAAGGTCAGGGACGCGATCTGAATGGCGATCGCATGCGCGGCCAGCGAGGTCGAGCCGATCAGCCCCATCAGGAAGGCGGCGCCGTTGAAGATCACGACCTCGAAGGCGAGCGTCAGGCCGATCGGGAAGCCGAGCCGCCAGAAGGCGCGATATCGCGGCCAGTCCGGCACCCAGAAGCGCCCGAAAAGATGAAATCGCCGGAAACGCCTGTCGACCGAAACGACAATGGCAAGTCCAAGGAACATCAGGGTCGAGGAGAGTGCGGTGGCGATCCCCGAACCCGGCAGACCGAGGGCCGGGAAGCCGAGCCGCCCGAACATCAGGCACCAGTTGGCAAAGACATTGAATGCGACGGCGAACAGCACGACCACGAAGGCCCAGAATGGCCGCTGCAAGGCCGCGACGAAGCCGCGCAGGACCAGATAGAAGAAGAACGGCAGCAGGCTCCATTGCAGGGTGTGGACATAGCTCGCGGCCGCCGCGGAAAGCGCTGGATCCTGCCCCATGGCGCGCAGGATCGCTTCGCCCTGCCACAGGAACAGCCACATCGGTCCGACCAGTGTCGCTGCCACCCAGAGACCCTGGCGCACGGTGCGGCGCACGTCGCGCACTGCATGGCGGTTGCGCCCGAGCTCGATCGAGATCATCGGCGCGACCGCTGCCATGACGCCGATGCCAAAAATCAGGACCGCCGTGTAGAGATTGGCTCCGAGCGCTCCGGCCGCGAGCGAGTCGGGGCCGAGATGGCCCATCATCACCACATCGGTTGCCGTCATCGCCGTCTGCGCCACATTGGTGAGCACCATGGGCCAGCTCAGGGCGAGCATGGCCCTGACTTCTGTGAGCCAGGGATGAGCGCGCGCAGTGGGGAGGGCCAGATCGGTCATGGGCCGTCGCTTCTAGCGCCCATTTTCTGTGCAGGACAGGGTCAGCCACGCTGGGCTTGCCCGCGCTCGGCGCGTGAGCGTGTGGGAGCGGCCCGCTGCGCGTTTTCGCGATCCGGCCCCTGCGCAAACGTCGCTACCGGCATTCGGCCATGGCGGCCATCATCACCGGCAAGAAGAAGACAGAGGAACCGTCAAGGATGTCAGATTTGAGAAACGCCGCCATGGCCGGCGACATCGTCGGCCTGGACGCTGTTGCGCTGTCGCACGCGATCCACGCGCGCAAGTTGTCCTGTGTCGAGGTGATGGGCGCCTATCTCGATCAGATCGAGCGGCATAACCCGACGGTCAATGCCCTGGTGGCACTGCGCGACCGCTCCGATCTGTTGGGGGAAGCCGAGGCGTTGGATGGCGAATTGGCAGCAGGCCGGTCGCGTGGCYGGATGCACGGCTTCCCGCAGGCCATCAAGGACCTTGCCGCGGCCAAGGGGTTCGCGACGACGCAAGGCTCGCCGCTCTTCAAGGACGAGATCGCGCAAAGCGACGCCATTTTCGTCGAGCGCATGAAGGCGGCTGGCGCCATCATCATCGGCAAGAGCAATACGCCGGAATTCGGCCTGGGCTCGCAGACCTTCAATCCGGTCTTCGGGGCAACGCGCAACGCCTATGACCAGTCGAAGACCTCGGGGGGCTCGAGCGGTGGCGCTGCCGTTGCGCTGGCGATGCGCATGCTGCCGGTGGCCGATGGCAGCGACCATGCCGGCTCGCTGCGCAATCCGGCTGCCTTCAACAACGTGCTCGGCATGCGGCCGGGCTATGGCCGCGTGCCCTCGAGTGGCGACGAGGTCTTCATTCCGCAGATGGGCGTAGCTGGTCCCATGGCGCGCACGACCCGCGATCTTGCCGCGCTGCTCGCCGTGCAGTCGGGCTACGATCTGCGCGTTCCGCTCTCGATCCGCGAGGAGCCGGCCGCCTTCCTGGGCAATCTCAAGCGCGACATCGCCGGGCTCCGCATCGGCTGGCTTGGCGATCTCGGTGGGCATCTGCCGATGGAGGATGGCATCTTGTCGCTTTGCCGCGAAGCCTTGAAGGCCTTCGAGGACATGGGGGCGCGGGTCGAGGAGGCGAGCCTCGGTTTCGATCCCGAAGCCGTCTGGCAGGCCTGGACGAGACTCAGGGCCTGGCAGGTCGGTGCGAGCCTGGCCCCCATCCATGCGGATCCGGCACGGCGCGACTTTCTCAAGCCCGAAGCGCGCCACGAGGTCGAGCAGGGCCTCAAGCTCTCGGCCTTCGACGTGATGAAGGCCTCCAATCTGCGCTCGTCCTGGTATCAGCATGTGCGCGGCCTGTTCGGACGCTATGACCTGCTTGTCCTGCCCAGTGCCCAGGTCTTTCCCTTTGCCGTCGAAACGCATTGGCCGCGCGAGATCGCGGGCCGCGCGATGGACACCTATCATCGCTGGATGGAGGTGGTGATCCCGGTGACGATGTCGGGCTGTCCGGCGATCAGTGTCCCGGTCGGCTTCAACGCTGCGGGCTTGCCCATGGGCATGCAACTCTGGGGCCCCAACCACGCRGAGCGTCTGCTGCTCGAGGCTGCGCAGGCCTATGAGGACGCGACCGGTTGGGTCGAGAAGCGCAAGCCGGCCTTGCTCGCCGGCTGAGCGCCCGGCATCGTTCATGCTTTATGCGTTAGCGGCCTGTGGCCGGCCTTTTGGGAGAGTTGGCGAATGAGCTCGAACMTGCGGATCGACGGGCCACGATTGGTCTCGAGGCTCGAAGCCTTGTCGAAGATCGGCGCGACGCCGGAAGGCGGTTGCCGGCGGCTCGCTCTCTCCGACGAGGACAGGCAGGGGCGTGACTGGCTCGTCGGGCAGATGCAGGCGCTCGGGCTCGACGTGAAGATCGACGCGATCGGCAACGTCGTCGGCATCCTGAAGGGGCGGGAGGAGGGACCTGCCGTCATCCTCGGCTCCCATATCGACACGGTCGGCACCGGCGGGCGCTTCGATGGTGCACTTGGCGTCATTGCCGGCCTCGAGGTGCTGGCGGCGCTGCGCGATGCAGGGCTGCAGCCGAAGCGCGACATGGCGGTGATCGCCTTCACCAATGAAGAGGGCGCCCGATTCCATCCCGATATGCTCGGCTCTTATGTCTGGGCCGGCGGCATGAGCGTGGAAGCGGCCCATGCCGAGAAGGATGCCGAAGGGGCTGTGCTCGGCACCGAATTGAAGCGGATCGGCTATCACGGCCCGGAACGGCCCGGTTTCCTCAAGGCGCATTCCTATCTCGAGCTCCATATCGAGCAGGGGCCGGTGCTCGAAGGCGAGGGCGGCGGGCTCGGCGCTGTCACCGGCATCCAGGCCATCACCTGGCTTGAGCTGACGCTGAAGGGCCGCCCAAGCCATGCCGGTACGACGCCGATGGCCTATCGCAGGGATCCCGGGCTGGCGGCTGCGCGCATCAACCTCTTCGCCAATGAGCTGACGGGTAAGATTCCGGGCCAGCTTGCCAATTCCGGCGTCATCCGCGTCGAGCCCGGCAACGTCAACGTGGTGCCGGAAAGCGTGGTCATGTCGCTCGACCTGCGCAATCCCAAGGACGCGCTCCTGACTGAGGCGGAGGCGGCCGTCCGGGCGTTCTGCGCGGAGCTTTCCGAGCGGGACGGCATCCAGATCAGCTTCCGCGATCTTGCCCGCTTTCCGGCGGTCGAATTCGCATCGGAGTTGATCTACGGCGTGGAGATGAGCGCAGCCGAACTCGGCCTGCCGGTCCGCCGGATGATCTCGGGCGCTGGACACGACGCCCAGATGATGTCGCGCATCTGCCCGACGGCGATGATCTTCATCCCCTCGATCGGCGGCCTCTCGCATAACCCGGCGGAGTTCAGCACCGACGAGGACATGGTCGCCGGCGCCAATGTCCTGCTCAGCGCCGCCTGGCGCGTGGCGAATAACTGATCAAGCGCGGCGCGCGCCGCAAAAGACCTCTGCTCCCAGCCCTGGTCCTTCCTCCTCACGAGAGATGCCGATGACCGCAATCGCTTCCCTGTCTGCTGTCGCGCTGAACAAGCTCTACGCTGGGCGCAGCCTCTCGCCGGTCGAGGTCGCCAAGGACGCGCTCCACCGCATCGAGCGTTTCGAGCCCGACATCAACTCCTTCGTCGTGCGCGATGCCGAGGTCACGCTCGCCATGGCCGAGGCCTCGCAGGCACGCTGGCTCAAGGGCGCTCCGCTCGGTCCGCTCGACGGCGTGCCGGTCACGATCAAGGACAATATCGGCGTGAGGGGCTGGCCGATGCGCCGCGGCTCCGCGCTGGCCTCCGGCGCGCCCTGGCCGGAAGACGCTCCGGCTGCGGCGCGGTTGYGTGAGGCCGGGACCGTCTTCCTCGGCAAGACTACGATGCCGGAATATGGCTGGAAGGGTGTTGGCGACTCACCGTTCTCGGGCATCACGCGCAATCCCTGGGATATCCGAACCGGGCCGGGCGGCTCCTCTTCCGGCGCGGCCTCATGCGCAGCGCTCAATCTCGGCTGCATCCATATCGGAACCGACGGTGCCGGATCAGTCCGAATCCCGGCGGCCTTCACCGGTGTCGTCGGCTTGAAGCCGACCTATGGCCGCGTGCCGGCCTATCCCGTTTCGACCATGGGTTTCCTCGCCCATCTCGGCCCGCTGACCCGCACCGTCGCAGACACGGCGCTCGCCATGAACGCGATCGGTCGGCCTGATGGCCGGGACATGACCGCGATGATCGAGCCCCCGCCGGACTACGTTGCGGGCCTTGCCGGTGGCGTGAAGGGCCTGCGCATCGCCTGGTCGCCGCGCCTTGGCGGCAACCATCTCGTTGACCCCGAGATCGCAGCGCTCGCCGCGGCGGCGGCGCTTGCGTTCCGTGAGCTGGGTGCGAGCGTCGAGGAGGTCGATCCCGGTTTCGACGATCCGCTTGAGACCTTGATGACATTGTGGTCGGCGGGGGCTGCCCTGGCTCTGCGCGGAGCGGGGCCGGAGAAGCGCGCGCAGATGGACCCGGGTCTCGTGGCCGTGGCCGAGGCTGGCGAGCAGATTCCGGGCTCGGCCTATGTCGACGCCCTGCTCAACCAGCGCAATGCGCTTGCGTATCATATGACGCAGTTCCACGAGCGCTTCGATCTGCTGCTCACGCCGACTTTGCCCCTGCCGGCCTTCGAGGTCGGACGGAATGCCCCCGGCCACGGCGGATATGGCGATGACTGGACGCGCTGGACGCCATTCACCTACCCCTTCAACATCACCCAGGCACCGGCCATCTCCGTGCCCTGCGGCCTGACATCGGCCGGGTTGCCGGCGGGACTGCAGATCGTCGGGCCGTTCGGCCGGGATGCGCTGGTTCTGCGTGCGGCGGCGGCATTTGAGGCATTGCAGCCTTTCGCGCGTGTCGACGCGCCCGTCAGAGTGGCCTGAAGAGCGAAGCCKGGCCGGTCAGGGCCTGGGTTCGGACAGCCCCAGCAGATTGGCTTGTGCCACCCGTTCCCGTGTTGCCGGGCTGAGCTGGCGCAGGAAAGACTGCACGCTCTCGAATTTCATCCGCTCGCTCTCCAGCGAGCGATGGCTTGCGTCGGTTCCGATGATGAAGCGGCCGGGCATCGTCTCGATGAGCTCAAGCCATTCCGGCCAGACACTCCTGCCGTCCTGCAGGATCGTGTAGTCGGGGGAACGCGGGTGCCTTGGCCAGGTTCGCGCGCTCAGCTCGTAGTAGAGGTTGGGGTGCCGTTCGAGCATCCTGCGGGCCAGGAACAGCGGCGTGTAACCGCCATGGGCCCAGATCAGGTTCACATCGGGAAAGGCCTCGAGCAGCGATGTCAGTTCGCGCATCCGTGTCGATTCGACATGGACCAGGACAGGCACGCGGTATTTGCGCGCCAGTGCCATGATCCCGCTCATCATCGGGCCCGCCGGATCGTAGTTCGCCTCGGGAAACCCGGGCGACGGAAAATGCACTGCCGATATCTCGCCAATACCCTTGAACTGGCCGGTGGCCAGGAGACCGTCGAGCTCCTCGAGCAGTGCCAGGTCCTGATCCTCCCATGCCTTTCGATGAGCCCTGCGCTCCGGAGAAATCGAGGCAAAGCCGATGAACAGGTCGGGACGGCGCTTGACGGCATCGGCAATCGACACGTTGTCGCCGTTGCGCCCCCAGAACACGACGGCACGCTTCGCCCCGTAGTGCCGCATCAGTTCGATCTGCATGGCCTCGTCGTTGAGATGGACATGCGCATCGACGAACGGCACCGTTTCGAGACTTGGTGCGGTGCTTTCCGGAGCGGCCGAGCTCTTCACCCGCTTCAGAACACGGGGCTGATCCTGACCCGATACGGTGGCGCCGAACGATAGCGCCAATGCGCAGCCCAGAACCAATATCCCCACTGCCAAGCGCATGGACCTGCCCAAAAAACCCGCGTCAACGCCCGAATGCCTAGCAGAACTCTGCGGGGCGACAGAAGGGGGGCGCGTCTGGCGCGTGGCGCGTGACGAGGCCTGAGTGGGCGCTTCGTCTTCGCCGGTCAGCAGGACCTTTCGCGTGCTGGGAAAACGCTGTGATTAGGCCAGCTGCGCGCCGATCAAATCGATTTAGCCGACGTTGCGCAATTTTCTGCGGAATTATGCTCGATTGGCGCGGGCGCATGGCGTTGGGGGCCAACCGGTACCGTTTGGCACGGACTCTGCAAGCCTCCCAGCCGMGGATTTCGACCGGCGCGGCGTGTTGTCAGGGTGATCTTTCTCCCCCACACTCGCCTCAAGGTCGCCCGTCAGAGGTAGCCGTTTCAGGGGAGAGAGTAATGGATCGCAGGACATTCTTGAAATCTGCCACTGGTGCCGGCGCTCTGGCCGCCACCGGAGGGCTGTCCATGCCGGCCTTGTCGCAAGGAGCAGCGGCCAAGACCCTGCGCTTCGTGCCGCAGGCCAATCTCGCGAATTTCGACCCCATCTGGGGCACGCAATATGTCGTTCGCAATGCCGCTGCGCTGGTCTGGGATACGCTCTACGGCATTGACGACAAGTTCCAGCCGCAGCGCCAGATGGTCGAAAGCGAGGAGGTCTCCTCCGACGGCCTGACCTGGACCTTCAAGCTCCGCCCCGGCCTCAAATTCCATGACGGCGAGCCGGTGCTCGCCAAGGACGTGGTGCAGAGCCTCGTGCGCTGGTCGGCGCGCGACCCGATGGGCCTGATGCTCCGCGCCATCCAGAACGAACTGGTTGCGGTCGACGACCGGAGCTGGAAATGGTCGCTGAAGCAGCCCTTCCCGAAGATGTTGCTGGCGCTGGCGAAGAACAACGCTCCCTGTTCCTTCATCATGCCCGAGCGCATCGCCAAGACCGATCCGTTCCAGCAGATCACCGAATATGTCGGCTCCGGACCGATGAAGTTCCTGCGCAATGAGTGGGTGCCGGGCGCCAAGGCGGTCTTCGAGAAATTCGCCGATTACGTGCCGCGCTCCGAGCAGGCGAACTGGCTCGCCGGCGGCAAGAAGATGCTGGTCGATCGCATCGAGTGGGTGATCATGCCTGATCCGGCGACGGCAGCCGCTGCGCTGCAGAATGGCGAGATCGACTGGTGGGAGACGCCGCTCGCCGATCTCGTGCCGGTGCTCAAGGCCAACAAGAATATCAATGTCGATATCGGCGATCCGCTCGGCAATATCGGCGCCTTCCGCATGAACCACCTGCACCCGCCCTTCAACAATCTGAAGGTGCGCCAGGCGGTGCTGACTGCGATGAACCAGGAAGACTACATGCGTGCGCTTGTCGGCGAGGACGACAAGCTCTGGAAGCCGCTTCCCGGCTTCTTCACGCCGGGCACCCCGCTCTACACCGAGCAGGGCGGCGATATGCTCAAGATGCGCAATATCGAGGCCGCCAAGAAGCTGCTGGCCGAGTCCGGCTACAAGGGCGAGCCGGTGGTCTGTGTCGTGGCGCAGGACATGTCCGCCACCAAGGCGATGGGCGACGTCACGGCCGATCTGCTCAAGCGCATCGGCATGAATGTCGATTTCGTCGCCACAGACTGGGGCACGGTCGGTTCCCGGCGCGCCCAGAAGACCGGACCGGGCCAGGGCGGCTGGAGCATGTTCCACACCTGGCATGCCGGCGCCGACTGCATCAATCCGGCCTCGTATACGGCTATCCGCGCGAATGCCGACAAGGCCTGGTTCGGCTGGCCGGACGTGCCTGCCGTCGAGACCGAGGTGACGAACTGGTTCAACGCCAAGGATCTCGCCGAGGAGAAGGCGGCCATGGGCCGGCTCAACCAGGCGGCGGTTCAGAATGTCGTCTACGCGCCGACCGGCTTCTATCTCGGCTACCAAGCCTGGCGGAAGAACGTCTCGGGCGTCGTCAGCGGGCCGTTGCCGTTCTTCTGGGGCGTCTCCAAGGCCTGATTTGCAACGATAGGGATACAGCGCCGCGATGTTGGCTTTCATCGTCAGACGCATCATCACGACCATCCCGGTGATGGCTTTCGTGGCGCTGTTCGTCTTTTCTCTCCTCTACATAGCGCCGGGAGATCCGGCGGCAGTCATCGCGGGTGATCAGGCGACGCCCGCGGATGTCGAGAAGATCAGGCTGAGCCTCGGGCTCGACCGCCCCTACCTGATACGGTTCGGCGAGTGGCTCTTCAGGGTGCTGCAGGGTGATCTCGGCACGTCGATCTTCACCTCGCTGCCGGTGACGCAGCTCATCTCCCAGCGCATCGAGCCGACCGTCTCGCTGATGGTGCTGACGCTGATCTTTGCGGTCGTCATCGCGGTGCCGATGGGGGTGATCGCGGCCTGGAAGGCAGGCACCTGGGTCGACAAGTTCGCGATGGCCTTTGCCGTTCTCGGCTTTTCCATCCCGGTCTTCGTCGTCGGCTATCTCCTGGCCTATGTCTTTGCGCTGAAACTCGACTGGCTCCCGGTGCAGGGCTACACGCCGCTCTCGGAAGGGCTGTGGCCGTGGCTCCGGAACCTCATCCTGCCCTCGGTCACGCTCGGCCTCGTCTATATCGCGCTGATCGCCCGCATCACGCGCGCGACGATGCTCGAGGTGCTGCAGCAGGACTACATCCGCACGGCACGTTCCAAGGGGCTCGGCCAGCGCAGCGTCCTGTTCCTGCATGCGCTGAAGAATGCCGCGATCCCGATCGTGACGATCATCGGCATCGGCATCGCCCTGCTGATCGGCGGTGCCGTGGTGACCGAGAGCGTCTTCGCCATTCCCGGACTGGGCCGGCTGACGGTCGATGCCATCCTGCGGCGCGACTATCCCGTGATTCAGGGCGTCGTCCTGATGTTCAGCTTCGTCTACGTGCTGGTGAACCTCATCATCGATCTGGTCTACACGCTTCTCGATCCGAGGATACGCTATTGACGACGCGCTCCGAGAGCCCTGCCGCCGTGGCGGCTCCCGCTCTGGCCGGGATCGGGCCAGAGAGATCACCCCTGAGAAACCTGCTGCGCTTCATGCGCCGGCACCCCTCGGTCGCGATCGGCGGCGGCCTGTTGCTGCTCATGATCCTCATCGGCATCCTTGCGCCGCTGCTCTGGACTGTCGATCCGACCGCGATCGCGCCGGCGAGGCGCACCAGGATGCCCTCGGAGCAGTACTGGTTCGGCACTGACATGCTCGGGCGCGACATCTATTCCCGTGTCATCTACGGCGCGCGGGTTTCGCTGATTGTCGGCTTCACCGTCGCCATCCTGTCGTCTCTGGTCGGGTTGGCGATCGGCCTTTTCGCAGGCTTCGTGCGCCGGGCTGACGGCATCGTCATGCGGGGCATCGACGGCATGATGTCGATCCCGCCGATCCTGCTGGCGATCGCGCTGATGGCGTTGACGCGCGGCTCGGTCCAGAACGTCATCATCGCCATCACCATTGCCGAAATCCCGCGCGTCGCCCGCCTGGTGCGCGGCGTGGTGCTCAGCCTGCGCGAGCAGCCCTATGTCGAGGCGGCGGTGGCCGCCGGTGCACGCGCGCCGCGCATCATCATGCGCCACATCCTGCCGAACACCATCGCGCCGATGACCGTGCAGGCGACCTATATCTGCGCCAGCGCGATGATCGTCGAGGCGATCCTCTCCTTCATCGGCGCCGGCATTCCGCCGGCGACGCCGTCCTGGGGCAATATCATGGCCGAGGGCAGGGCGCTCTGGCAGGTCCGGCCGCATATCGTGCTGTTCCCGGCGGTCTTCCTGTCGATCACGGTGCTTGCCGTGAACCTGCTCGGTGACGGCCTGCGCGACTCGCTCGATCCCCGCCTGGCAAAGAGCCTCTGAGGGGAACCGCATCCACCATGCCGGCTGGCTCTGCCGCAGCGTCCGCTGGCCTCGCACCCCGGATTCGGGGTGCGGTCTGCGGAAATCCGATGGCGTCCATGCGGGCTGACCGGCTTTCGCCTGCCCTGGATGATCGCGATGCTGGCCCGTGCGCTGAGGAGGAAACAAGGTGAGTCGAATTCTGACGGTGGCCGCAGCCCAGCTCGGCCCCATCCATCGGGATGAAAGCCGCGCTTCGGCCGTCGCCCGCATGATCGCCTTGATGCGCCAGGCCAAGGGGCATGGCTGCGATTTCGTCGTCTATCCAGAAGCCGCCCTGACAGCCTTCTTTCCGCATTGGTGGATGGATGACGAGGACGAGATCGATTCCTATTTCGAGAGTGCCATGCCCTCGAACGAGACGGCGCCGCTCTTCGAGGAGGCCGCCCGTCTCGGTATCGGCTTCCATCTCGGCTATCCCGAGCTCGCCTTCGAGGACGGGCGCAAGCGCCGCTTCAACACCGCGGTCCTGGTCGACAAGAGCGGCTCGATCGTCGGCAAATATCGCAAGATCCACCTGCCTGGACATCCCGAGCACCGGCCGGGCGCTCCCTTCCAGAATCTCGAGAAGCGCTATTTCGAGACCGGCAATCTCGGCTGGCCCGTGTGGCGGACGATGGATGCCAATATCGGCATGATGATCTGCAATGATCGGCGCTGGCCCGAGAGCTATCGCAGCATGGGGTTGCAGGATGTCGAATTGATCGTGCTCGGCTACAACACGCCCAAGCATAACCCCCCGGCGCCCGACCACGACCGCCTCGGCAATTTCCACAATCAGCTCGTCATGCAGGCCGGTGCCTACCAGAACGCCACCTGGGTCGTCGGCGTGGCCAAGGCGGGGCTCGAGGCCGGCGTCGACCAGATCGGCGGATCCTGCATCATTGCGCCGACCGGCGAGGTCGTGGCCCAGGCCGTCACCGAGGGGGACGAACTCGTCGTCGCCCGCTGTGATCTCGATCTCGGCAAGAGCTACAAGGCATCCACATTCAATTTCGCCCGCCACCGCGAGCCGGAGCAATACCGGATGATCGTGGAGCGCAAGGGCGCTATCTCACCGCTCTGAGTTTGCCGTCAAAGGACCAGCCATGAACCACGATCTCATCCTGAAAGGCGGGCGGGTCATCGATCCCTCGCAGAAGCATGACGGCATTCTCGATGTCGCCTTCACCGACGGCAAGGTCTCAGGCTTCGGCAAGGACCTGAAGGGCGGCGCCGATACTGAAGTTCGCGATGTCTCGGGCTATATCGTTTCGCCCGGCCTGATCGACCTCCACACCCATGTCTATTGGGGCGGCACCTCGCTCGGCATCGATGCCGACGAGTTCTGCCGCATGTCCGGCGTCACCACCTCGGTCGACACCGGCAGCGCCGGACCGGGCAACTGGGCCGGCTTCCGCAAGCATGTGATCGAGCAGAGCCAGGCCCGCATCCTGGCCTATCTCCATGTCTCGCATGCCGGCATCTACGGCTTCGATCATCGCGTCATGGTCGGCGAGAGCGGCGACCTGCGCATGATGAATCCGATTGATTGCGTCGAAGTCGCCGACGCCAATCGCGACTATATCGTCGGCATCAAGGTCCGCGTCGGCCTGCATGCCTCGGGCACGTCCGGGACGGTGCCTCTGAACATCGCGCTGCAGGTGGCCAACGAGGTCGGCATGCCGCTGATGTGCCATATCGACCATCCGCCGCCATCCTATGAGGAAGTCATCGGCATGCTGCGGCCGGGCGACGTACTGACCCACGCCTTCCGGCCGTTCCCGAACGCACCCGCGACGGCCCAGGGCACGGTGAAGCCGGAGGTGCTCGCCGCCCGCAAGCGCGGTGTCATCTTCGATATCGGCCATGGCAAGGGCTCGTTCTCGTTCAAGACGACGCGCGCCATGCTTGCCAATGGCTTCGAGCCGGATGTGATCTCGTCGGACGTTCACAAGCTCTGCATCGACGGGCCGGCCTATGACCAGGTCACCACCATGTCGAAGTTCCTCTGCATGGGCATGAGCCTGAACAACGTCATCGCAGCCTCGACCGTGAATGCCGCCATGGCGCTGAAGCGTCCCGAATACGGCTCGCTGAGGGTCGGCTCGCTGGGCGACGCCACCATCCTCACCGTCAAGGAAGGCAAGTTCGACTATGTCGACGTCGTCGGGGAGCACCTGATCGGCGACAAGAAGTTCGTTTCCGAGGGCGTGGTGCTGAAGGGCAAGTGGTGGCACCCGAAGCGCACGAACAAGTTCAAGAAGGTGGCGGCCTAAGGCCAGGTCGTGCTGCCGACAAGCCCGGGCTTGACCCGGGCATCTCACGTCGGAGTCTCACGGGCGCGCGTTGTGTGCCGTCCGCGGAACGCCGCGCCACAATAACGATAGAGGAAACACCATGTCTGCCGAAGCCAGGCTCAAGGAACTCGGGCTGACACTGCCCAACGTCGCGACGCCGGTCGCCAACTATGTCCGCTTCAAGCGGGCTGGCGATATCGTCTATCTCTCCGGCCAGGGGCCGCGTCGGGCCGATGGCAGCTATCCGACCGGCAAGGTCGGCGCCAATGTCACGGTCGAAGAGGCTTACGAACACGCCAAGCAGACCGGGCTTGGTCTGCTCGCGGCTATGCAGGRGGCCGCCGGTTCGCTCGACAAGGTCGAGGTCATCAAGCTGCTCGGCATGGTCAATGCGGTGCCGGATTTCGCGGAACAGCCCAAGGTGATCAACGGCTGCTCGGACCTGTTCGTCGCCGTTCTCGGCGAGAACGGCCGTCACGCCCGCTCGGCCGTGGGCATGGGCTCGCTGCCCAACAACATGACCGTCGAGATCGAAGTCATCATCCGGGTGCTGCCATGACCGCGCTTGCCGAGGAAATTGCCCGCGTCTACGGCACGCCGGCCGTCGTCATCGATCTCGATAAGGTCGAGGCCAATATCGCGCGCCTCCAGGCCGCCTGCGACGCCGCCGGCGTSGCCAATCGTCCGCATATCAAGACGCATAAATCGCCCGAGCTCGCGCGCCTGCAGCGCGAGGCCGGCGCCCGCGGCATTACCTGCCAGAAGCTCGGCGAGGCCGAGGTCATGGCCGATGGCGGCCTCGACGACATCATGATCAGCTACAACATCCTCGGCGAGGAGAAGCTTGGGCGCCTCGGCGCGCTTCAGCGCCGTGTGCGGATGATCGTGGCGGCTGACAATCCCGTCACCATCGCCGGCCTGCCGACGGCCGCCGAGATCGCCGGGCGCGACCTCGAGGTCGTGGTCGAATGCGACACCGGTCGCCAGCGCGCCGGCGTCGAGACGCCTGGTGAGGCGGTCGAGCTTGCCAAGATGATCGCCGGTTCCAAGGGCCTGCGCTTCGCCGGCTTCCTGATGTATCCGCCGGAGGATGGCTGGGACCGGACGCAGCTCTTCCTCGACACGGCCAATGCGGGCCTGCGCGATGCGGGGCTCGAGGCCGGCATCGTCTCGACCGGTGGCTCGCCCAATATTCCGAATATCGGCAAGCTCAAGGGCGCGACCGAGCACCGCGCCGGTACCTCGATCTTCAACGACCGCATGCAGGTCGCGGCGGGCGTCGCCAGCCTCGATGACTGCGCCTTGACGGTCTATGCGACGGTGGTGAGCCGTGCCGGCCCGGAGCGCGGCATCCTCGATTCAGGGTCCAAGACGCTGACGAGCGACACCGGCGGCCTCGAAGGGCACGGCTATATTCTGGAGTATCCGTCCGCCAAGATTGCCAAATTCGCCGAGGAGCATGGCTTCCTCGACCTTGCGGCCTCGAATGAACGGCCGAAGGTCGGCGAGGTCGTCCGGATCGTGCCGAACCATGTCTGCGTCGTCGTCAACATGGTCGACAGGCTGATCACGGTGCGCGGCGACAAGCTGATCGGCGAACTACCGGTCGCGGCGCGCGGCAGGCTGACCTGACAACAGGATCATCGGACCGGATCGCGCAGCCGGTCCGATGATCTGACCTTCAGTGTCTGCATCGGCCTTCCCAAGCCGTAATCCACGTTCCGGACCGATTCTCAAGGCTCCCTCGCCGCACCCGGCGGGGGAGCCTGAACATCTTTCAGCTCAGAATTTGTAGGTGACGCCTGTCCCGATCAGCCAGGGATCGATCTTGACCTTGCCGCTGACCAGGCCGTTGTTCACCTTGACCTTCGGCTCGAGGAAGATCTTCTTCACGTCGAAGTTGATGCCCCAGTGGTCGTCGATCATGTAGTCGAAGCCGGCCTGCAGGGCGAGGCCGAAGCTGTCCTTCAGATCGAAATCGGTGAAGCCGCCCTTGGCCTTCTCGTTGAAGAAGACCGTGTAGTTCACGCCGGCGCCGACATAGGGCTTGATGCGCCCGAGGTCAGTGAAGTGATATTGCAGCATCAGCGTCGGCGGCAGCAGCCAGGCAGAGCCGATCCGCGCTCCGGCGAGAGCACCAGCGCCTTTGACGCGATGCGGGGTGACGCCAAGGATCAGCTCGGCGGCGATGTTCTTCGTGAAGAAATAGCTGATGTCGAGTTCGGGCACGACCGAGGTCGAGATGCTGACGTCCGCGCCGGGAACTGTGACGCCGCCGATCCGGAGCGAGGCATCCTCCTGTGGTACCACGACGAGTGCGCGCCCGCGGATCATCCAGGGRCTCCACTGCGCCAGAATCGGCGCGACCGGCTGTACCTTGTAGGAGGGCAGATCGGCTGCCTCAGCGCTTGTCAGCGCGGTGCCTGCGAGCAGGACGGCGCTCAGAGCGGTCGGGAGAAGGCGTGTCGTCATGATGGTCCCCAGCTGCTGCCGGTGGGCGACTCAATCCATCGCAACTTGCCCGGCCGGTGGGACCGTTCTTCGCCAGTGCTCGGGGAAAGTGATTGATCTGCGTCAAGACGGCGACAGGACTGCCGACGATCACGGCGCCCTGTTGCAGCATTGACGCAGAGATTGTGCTTGGCGCCCATCCGAAGCCGGGGCCAGGCGCGATGCCACGCCCCGGACGGCCGAAGGGCTCAGCTCTCGGGGTGCCTCGCATTCCAGGCAGCAGCATACTCGCTGCACAGCCGATCGAGCTCGGTGCGGTCCGTGATCCCCGCCGGTCGGGCACGAGACGGCGAGGCGGCCTGGTAGGGCACGGAGCGCTGGTGCGCGATGCGCCAGAGCCGCCGCAATTCGGCGAGCGGGTCTGCGTGATCGTCGACGCGGATGTCGAAGCTCGGAAAGGCATCGGTCGACCAGATCCGAACCGCGCAGGACTGGCGACCCCGCTTGTCGCCGCCGGCCCGCTCTCCGGCCTCGAGCGCAACCAGCAAGCGCTCGTCGAAATCGAGCGCCGAGGCCGCAATATAGGCCTTCAGCGTTTCCTCGATCACCTGCGGTCCGGCGAGCATGTTGCCAGCCACCGAGACCTGCGGGCCTTCGACCGAGCCGCACCAGTCGATGCAGGCCGAACCGGTATGAGCGGCAATCTTGCCGTCCCGGTCGATGATGTGCAGCTGGCGATGATTGCGCCCCTCATCGGCCGCTGTGAGGTTGGCGACGATCTCGGCGGCCGGGCGGCCTTCGAGCAGAAGCCGCAGGCCATCGATGCCATAGAGCGGGTTGAGGAAGGCTTGTGTGGCAAGCGCCCCCGTGCGCGCCGCGCCCTGCGGCACGCGCGAGCCGACGGCGAAGGCGCAGGTGGAAACCGCGACGCCATAGGCGCCTGTCGCCGCATCGCGGGCGACGATAGACCAGGTCATGGAGCAATCCTTCTCAGCGGCCGGCGGCGTAGGCCTGCATCAGACGTGGCGTCGCCGCGGCACGCAAGAGGCCATTGCTGCTCTTCTCCGCCGCGGTCAGGCGTCCGACGGTCCAGGCCGGGGCCTTCTCGAGATCATGGCCGCGCCGGACCAGATCGGCGATCGCCGCAGCGCCGATGCTCTCCTCGACCGTGAGATGCCCCGGCCGCGCTTCGCGCGGATAGAAGGTCGAGGGGAAGTGCTGCGTGTGGAACAGCGGCAGGTCGATCGCCTCCTGCAGGTTGAGACCGTGGTGCACCCGGCGCAGGAACATGCCGAGCTGCCATTGCTCCTGCTGGTCGCCGCCCGGCGTGCCGAAAGCCAGGCGCGGTTCGCCATTCTCGAAGGCCAGTGTCGGCGTCAGCGTGGTGCGCGGGCGCTTCAGCGGCGCGAGCGAGGCCGGCAGGCCCTCTTCCAGCCAGAATGCCTGCGCGCGCGAGTTCAGGGGGAAGCCAAGCTCGGGGATGACGGGAGAGGATTGCAGCCAGCCGCCAGACGGCGTGGCGGCGATCATGTTGCCCCATTTGTCGATCACGTCGATATGAACGGTATCGCCGCGCTTCGACGATGCAACCATCGAGGCGAGCGTCGGTTCGCCGACGGTTGCGCCGCCGGCGCCGCTCTGCCCGGCGATGCGGATATTCGCCAGCATCTTGCCGACCTGCTCCTCGAAGCCGGGGATCATGCCGGGGCGCAGCTCATGCGAGGCCTTGTCGGTGATGAGATTGCGCCTGCCGCGGGCGTAATCCTCCGAAAGCAGCGTCGCCATCGGCACCTTCACGAAATCCGGATCGCCGTAATAGGCCTCGCGATCGGYGAAGGCGAGTTTCATCGCCTCGGTGACGTGATGGATGAATTCCGGGCTGGCCGGTCCCATCGCGGCGATATCGATGCCTTCCAGGATCTTCAGCGTCTGCAGGAAGACGGGGCCCTGGCCCCAGGGACCGATCTTGAAGACCTCCCAGCCGTGATAGTTCACGCTCGCGGGCGTTTCGTAGGTCGGCTTCCAGCGCGCCATGTCGTCGGCGGTGAGCAGGCCCTTGTGGCGGCGGCCGGAGGAATCGATCGCCTCGGTCGTGCGGCAGAATGCGTCCATCGCTTCCGCGACGAAGCCCTTGTACCAGGTGTCGTAAGCAGCCTCGATCTGCTTCTCGCGCGAACCGCCGGCGGCTTCCGCTTCCGACAGAATGCGCTTGTACGTTTCCGCCGCGGCCTTGTTGCTGAAGAGTTCCTTGCCCTTCGGCACGTTGCCGCCCGGCAGATAGACCGCCCCCGAGGTCGGCCACTCATTGGTGAAGAGATCGGTCAGGGAGCCGATCGTGTCGGAGACACGCGGGAGCATCGGATGGCCGTTCTCGAAATAGCCGATGGCCGGCTCGAGAACCTCACGCAGCGACAGGCGGCCATGGTCGCGCAGCAGCGTCATCCAGCCGCCGAAAGCGCCGGGCACGACCGTCGAGAGCAGTCCCGATCCGGGGATCAGGTCGAGGCCGAGTTCCTTGAAGGCCGCAATGGTGGCTGCCTGCGGAGCCGGGCCCTGCGCGCAGATGACTTCGACCTTCTTCGTCTCGGCCGAATAGAACACGGCCGGCATGTCGCCGGCCGGGCCGACCAGATGCGGCTCGACGACCTGGAGCACGAAGGCTGCGGCGGCACAGGCATCGAAGGCGTTGCCGCCCTTTTCCAGCATGRCCATGCCGGAGGCCGTCGCGAGCCAATGCGTCGAGGTGACGACACCAAAGGTGCCGAGGATTTCGGGGCGGGTCGTGAACATGATGCTATCCCTAGGCTTGCTTAGTGTTCTTTGGGGTCGAGCGCGTCCCGCAGGCCGTCGCCGAGCAGGTTGAAGCCGAGAACGGCGAAGAAGATGGTGATCCCGGGCGCGACCGACATCCACGGCGCCTGCTCCATGAAATTCTTGGCGACGTTGAGCATCTGACCCCAGGACGGAGCGGGAGGTTGCTGGCCGAGGCCGAGGAAGGAGAGGGCCGCTTCCAGGATGATCGCCTGCGCCATGAACAGGGTGGATTGCACCACGATCGGCGAAAGCGTGTTCGGCAGGACGTGAAGGAACAGGATCCGCATGTCGCGGGCACCGATCGCGCGCGTTCCCTCGATGAAATCCTCGGCCTTGATGCTGAGCACCTGGCCCCGGACCAGCCGGATGAAGATCGGAACGGCCGAGAGGCCGATCGCGATCATGGCGTTGGTCAAGGAGGGGCCGAGGATCGCTGCAAACGCAATCGCGACGATCAGGAAGGGGCAGGCCAGCATCGCTTCTGTGACGCGCGAGATCGCGATGTCGATCCAGCCGCCATACCACCCCGCCAGCAGCCCGAACGGTACTCCGACCGCCAGCGCGATCGAGACCGAGAAGATGCCGGCCAGCAGCGAGGTTTGCGCGCCGTAGAACAGGCGGGAGAACTGGTCGCGGCCGAGTTCGTCGGTGCCGAACCAGTACAGCGCCGAAGGCGGCTTGCGGATGGCGAGGAAGTTCGACTTCAGCGGGTCTGCCAGCGGCAGCAGCGGCGCCAGGATCGCCATCAGCACGAAGATCAGCACGAGCGCCCCGCCGATCTGGGCGGAGCGGTTGTGCAGCAGTTTCGTCCAGGCGCGCGGGCTTCGCGCCGGCAATGGTTCCAACGAGCTGGTCGGGGACGGGCGGTCCAATGCGATGTTCGCCATCAGCCGTCCCTCAGGCGTGGGTTGACGAGGATGTAGAGCAGGTCGGCAAGCAGGTTCATCAGGATGAAGCCGATTGCAGTGCACAGGACGACGCCTTGCACCACGCCGTAATCGCGATTGAACACGGCGTCGATGATCAGCTTGCCGAAACCGGGAATCGTGAAGACCTGTTCGGTCAGCACAGCTCCGGCCAGCAGCTCGCCGAAGAGCAGCGTCGAGAGGGTGATGATCGGAATCAGGGCATTGCGCAGCGCATGGCGGTTGACGACCGTCTGCTCGTCGAGCCCCTTGGCGCGCGCGGTGCGGACATAGTCGGACTGCAGGACCTCCAGCATCGCAGCGCGCGTATGGCGCATCAGGAAAGCCGCAAGCCCGCCGCCCAGCACGAAGGCGGGCATGATCAGCCGCTCGATCGCGCCGATCGGGTTGCTGAAGATCGGCTCATATCCCGATGCCGGCAGGAGCTTGAGCTCCACCGAGACGAGCAGGATCAGCATGATGCCGAGCCAGAAATTCGGAATCGAGAGACCCGACAACGCGAGCGCGCTGGCGGAATAGTCGAGGGCCGTCCCCTTGTTGCGGGCGGCGATGATGCCCGCCGGGACGCCGATCGCGACGGCGACGAGGATCGAGGCCGTGGCGAGCTGGATGGTGACAGGCAGCTTTTGCAGGATCAGCCCGAGCACCGGCTCGCCGGTTCGCAGCGAGCGGCCGAAATCGCCCTGCACGACCTGGCCGAGCCAGGCGAAGAACTGGACGACGATGGGATCGTCCATCCGGTAGATTTCGCGCAGCCGGGCGATCACCTCCGGATCGCGCTCCTCGCCGGCGATGACGAGGAACGGATCGCCGGGCAAGGCTCGCTGCAGGGCGAAGACGAACAGCGACACCAGAAAGAGTGTCGGGATCGCGATCAAGACGCGGCGGCCGATCAGGGTCAGCATGGCTGCCCCCTAAGCCCGGCCGCCATTCCGGGCGACGCAAGGGTCGCCCGGAGCTGACGAGGGTGTGGGGTTCGAGAAGAGGCGGTCATCACTTCTTCTTCAACCCGGCGAGCCGGATCATGCCGTCGGGATTGATCACGAAGCCATCGATGTTGGAGCGCAGCGCGAAGAACACCGTCTGGTTGTAGAGATAGACGATCGGCAGCTCGTCCTGCAGGATTGCCTGCGCTGCGTCATAGAGCTTCTTGCGCTCGGCGACGTCATAGACGGTGCGGGCCTGGTCGAGCAGCTTGTCGACCTCCGGATTGCTGTAGCGTCCGTCGTTCTGGTTACCCTTCGACGTCACGAACTGGTGGATATTGCCATCGGGGTCGATGCGGCCGGACCAGCCGATGCGGCTCATCTGGAACTTGCCCTGCTGCTGGTCGCGCAGCTGGCTCGCGAATTCGCTCGAGCGGATCTGGATGTCGATGCCGGCTTCCTGAGCCATTGCCTGGATGACCTGGCCAAGCTGCGCGTCGACGGGATTGTTGGTGACGAAGAGCTCGGCCGAGACCTTTTCGGCACCGGCTGCCTTGAGCAGCGCCTTCGCCTTGGCGACGTCGCGCGCCGGCACCGGGAAGTCGGCGCTGAGATAGGGGTTTCCGGGGTTGAACGGCTGGATCATCGGCTCGTACAGCCCTTCGAACACGACCTGGCTCAGGACCTTGCGGTCGATCGCGAGCGACAGGGCCTGGCGGACGCGCTTGTCCTTGCCCATCGGCTGGTTCGCCGCCTCGCCATTGGACGTGTTGATGGTGATGCCCTGATAGCCGAGATTCGATGTGCTGGCGATCTTGAGCGACTTGTCGCCCCGGGCGCCCGGCACGTCGGTCGGCGCAAGGCGCTCCAGCATGTCGAGTTCGCCGGCTCTCAGATTGGCGAGACGCACGGTGGTGTCGGGGATCGAACGATAGAGCACCCGGTCGAACTGGTAGTTCGCGGCCTCCCAGTGTTCCTTGAACTTCTCCAGCACGATGCGGTCGTTCTGGACGCGCTCGACGAACTTGTAGGGGCCGGAGCAGATCGGCTTGGCGCCGACATCGCCGCTGAGGCTCTTGGGAGCCAGCATCATGCCGGCGCGATCGGTCAATTGGGCAAGCAGGGTCGCGTCGGGGCGCTTGAGCTTCAGCACGAGCGTGGTGGCATCGACGGCCTCGACACTGTCGACCGAGGCGAGTTCCGATTTCCGCAGGGAGTCCGGCAGCGTGCGCGCCCGCTCCAGATTGGCCTTTGCCGCTTCGGCATTGAAGGGCTCGCCGTCATGGAACTTCGCATCGCTGCGCAGCTTCATGGTCAGCGTCAGCCCGTCAGGGGAGAATGACCATTCGGTCGCCAGCCGCGGGACGAGCTTGAGGTCAGGCGTGATATCGAGCAGCCGGTCGCACAGCCCCATGAAGACGATGCGACCGACGAAGGTGCGCGCCTTGTGGGGGTCGAGCACGTCGGGGTCTTCCTGCAGGCCGACACGCAGCGTGTTCGGCGCCTGCGCCATGGCTGGCAGGCTCGCGATCGTCAGGAAGGTCGCTGAAACCAGCGCGGCAATGAGCTTCATCGGTTTTCCCCTGTTGGATTTTCTGTGTGAGGCGCGTTCGCGCGGCCGGATAGAGATCTGGCGCATGGCCTGCCGAACGCAGGCTGCTTGCGCCGCTAGGTCGATATGCAGAATCCGAAAGCGAAGAGCCTCCCGGGTTGGTCCCGTTCAGCACCAAGTTGGCGCAAGTTTCGGCGGGCGTCGATCATGCGCTGCATCATTCTTGCGGAGTATTGTTCCCGGGTCGCCGTTCGGCTTGTATGCAAGTTGGCGGCCAAGCTCTCCGCTTCTGGCTGAGGCCGGCATGTCCGGGCTACGCGCACGCAGGGCATGATCTCTGATATGCACTGCGCCAGACGGATACGGGTATCAGGCGCAGTTTGTATGCGCTGGAAACAGGGAATGGGACGGATGCTTCTGGGTGTGATTGCCGACGACATGACGGGTGCGACCGACGTCGCCCTGATGCTGAACCGGGCCGGGATGCGGACGGTTCAGGTGATCGGCGCGCCATCGGCCAATGCAACCCTGCCGGAGGCCGATGCGGTCGTCGTCGCGCTGAAGTCGCGCACCAATCCGGTTTCGGAAGCAGTGGCGCAGTCGCTCGCCGCCTGCGAGGCGCTGCTCGCCGCCGGGGCGCGCCAGATCCTGTTCAAATATTGCTCGACCTTCGACTCGACTCCGCACGGCAATATCGGCCCCGTGGCGGACGCGCTGATGCGCCGGCTCGGCGCGGAAAGCGTCATCATTTGCCCGGCCTTTCCCGCGAATGGCCGCTCGATCTATCAGGGCTATCTCTTCGTCGGCTCCGTGCCTCTGCATGAGAGCTCGATGAAGGACCACCCGTTGACGCCGATGCGGGATTCAAACCTGATGCGCCTGATGGCGGCACAGACCGAGACCCCTGTCGGCCATATCGGATACGCCACGGTCCTGGCTGGGGCCGGCGCGGTCAAGAACCGGCTTGTGGAACTGGCGGGGCAGGGCGTGCGCTATGTCGTGACCGACGCGCTGACCAATGACGACCTGATGGTGCTGGGCGCTGCTGTCGATGGGGCGGTCCTGCTGACCGGCGGTTCCGGCATCGCGATGGGGCTGCCGCAGAACTTCCGCAAGGCAGGGCTGTTGCCGGATCGCGATATCGCGGCCCATCTCGAGGCGCCCGAGGGGCGGGCCGGCATTATCTCGGGCAGCTGCTCCACTGCCACACGCGGGCAGATCAAGGCGGCGCTTGAAGCCGGATATCCCGCGCTGAAGGTCGATCCGCTCGCTCTGGCCACCGGCGAGCAGACGGCACGAATTCTGGCCGATTGGGCGCTGGCGCAACCAGCCGATCGACCCTTCCTCGTCTATTCCAGCGATGACCCGGCCGAAGTCGCCGCGATCCAGGGGCAGCTTGGCCGCGACAAGGCCGGTGAGATCGTCGAGCAGGCTTTCGCTGAAACGGCGCGCCTGCTCGCCAAGGGCGGTGTTACGCGCCTGCTCGTCGCCGGTGGCGAGACCTCGGGCGCCGTTGTCCAGGGCCTCGGCATCCAGACGCTCGAGATTGGCCCCGAGATCGACCCCGGTGTGYCGTGGACTCGCGTCGTCGGTAGCCCCGCGATGGCTGTTGCCCTGAAATCCGGGAATTTCGGCGCACCGGATTTCTTCCTGAAGGCATGGAGCCTGCTCCGCTAGGTCATCGGACCCGATATCGTATCCGGTCCGATGACCTAGCTGTTTAGTCCCGGCATTTGATGGATTGGATCGAGCCTGAATCGTTCTGGCTCTGAAGTCCAGCATTTGCAGATGAACTCGTAGGGTGTGAGCCCCCTAAGGGTCTTCAGCCGGCGGCCGAAATTGTAGGCGACAACGAAGTCTGTGAGG
>NZ_JBFTRC010000034.1:0-77276 GCF_056399325.1 Allobosea sp. 01N443 | reverse complement strand
CATCAGGATATTGCCGACGCCGAAACCGAGCATGACGGCGGTGTAGGGCAGCGAAGCGCCCGCCCGCGCCGTGCCGAACTCAGCCTGAACGKAGGGAAGCACGACGACCACCGACCAGGTGCCGACGCAGGCGACGGTGCCGACGAGCAGCGCCATCGCCAGCCGCAGCCAGGCATAGGAGGAATCAGGCGCGTAGCGCTCGTGCTGGAGAGACATGTTTCCTCGCCGGCCGATTTCGCAGAACGGCTCTCTTATGACGCGGCGATGATTAGGCACCGCGAACCCACGCGGCAAGCGCTCCGGCCGCAGTGGGGCACGGCGTCCGCAGCACGACGCGGCAGTTCTGGCATCCAAAAGGCAGACGGCGCGCGGGGTGCCTATCCCTCGGCCCGCGAGACCTCGGTTCGCCCGCGGACCAGGCTACGGACGCCGCATCATGATCATCTTCTCCTGCGCCATCTCACGCATGGTGAAGGGAATGCCGCCAATGCCGTAGCCGGACTCGCGCCGGCCCGCGAAAGGCATCCAGTCGGTCCGGAAGGCGGTCGGGTCGTTGATCATCACCGCGGAAGCATCGAGGCGGTCGGCAGCCCGCATCGCGACATCGATATCCTGCGCGAAGACGCTGGCCTGGAACGCGACCGGGAGCGAATTCGCCTGTGCGATCGCGTCATCGAGCCGCCGGTAGCGATAGACGCAGGTCACAGGCCCGAAGACCTCTTCGCGCGAGACCTTTGCCTCAGTGGACGGGTCAAGCAGCACGCTCGGTTGCAGGGTCGTTTCCGAGATGCGGCCGCCGCCGACTGCGAGCTTCGCCCCACCGCTCACGGCCTCCTCGACCCACGAGGCGATCCGGTCGGCCTCGCGGGGATGGATCAGCGGCCCGACTTCGGTATCGGCAAGCGTCGGATCCCCGACACGCAGCTTCGCAACCCGCGCGATCAAGCGTTCGGTGAATGCCGCAGCGATGTCCTCATGCACGAAGATGCGCTGCGTCGACACGCAGACCTGCCCTGCATGATAGTAGCCGCCCTTGACGATCGGCTCGATGATACGGTCGAGATCGGCGCTGCGATCGACGATCGCAGGTGCCGCTCCGCCATGCTCCAGCGCCGAGCGTGCGCCATGGGCAAGCTTGCTGTGCAGATACCAGCCGACCTTCGCCGAGCCGATGAAGCTCAGGAAACCGATGCGCCGGTCTATCGCCAATTTCTCGGCAAGCGCATTGCTCTCAGGAATGAAGCTCTGGCACCAGGCCTCCGGCAAGCCGGCTTCGTGAACGAGAGCCACGAAGTCGCGGCAGGAAAGCGGCGTCGGGCCGGCCGGCTTGATGATCACCGGACAGCCGACGGCGATCGCCGGAGCGACCTGATGCACGATCAGGTTCAGCGGATGGTTGAAGGCCGAGATCGYGGCGACGATCCCGATCGGCTCCTTGGTGGTGAAGGCCCAGCGGCCCGCTCCCGCCGCCGAGAGGCCCAGCGGAATCTCGCGCCCGGCAAAATTCCGCAGCTCGTCGGCGGCATTGTGCACGCCGTCGATTGCGCGGGTGGTTTCGACGATGGCGTCCGGCAGCGGCTTGCCACCCTCGCGCGCGATCTGCATGGCAAAATGATCGCGTCGGGCCTCCATGAGACCGGCCAGTCGCCGTAGAATGGCGATGCGCTCATAGGGCTTCAGCCAGCCATCCCGATCCCGGAACACACGTTCGGCCGACTGCAGCTTGGCTTCGAGCGCAGCAGCGTCATCGGTCTCGATTTCGGCGATAGGAGCGCGGTCAAAGGCTTGAACAACCTGCAGCATCGTCCCTCTCCCGTCAGGCCAGCTCGATATCGGGCGTACGGTTGCGCAACTCGTCCACCAGAACGCGCGTGTTCTCGGAATAGTCGATCGGCACCTCGACGAGATGAACACCGCCACCCGCGAATGCGGCTTCCAGCGTTGGAGCAAGATCCTCCGCTGCGGCGACGCGAGACCCCTTGGCACCATAGGCTTCGGCATACCGGACGAAATCCGGATTGCCGAAGGTCAGGCCGAAATCCGGGAAATTATCGACCGCCTGCTTCCAGCGGATCATGCCATAGGCATTGTCGTTGAGGATGACGACGACGAGATTGAGGCCGAGCCGGACGGCGGTTTCCATCTCCTGCGAGTTCATCATGAAGCCGCCATCGCCGCAGACGGCCATGACGCGGCGTTCGGGATACAGCATCGCCGCCATCATCGCGGAGGGCAGCCCTGCCCCCATCGTTGCGAGCGCATTGTCGAGCAGCAGCGTATTGGCGACATGGGTGCGGTAGTTTCGGGCGAACCAGATCTTGTACATGCCGTTGTCGAGGCAGACGATGCCATCCTCCGGCATCACCTGGCGTACGTCATGGACGATGCGCTGGGGCGTGATCGGAAAGCGGTCCTCATCGGCACGGTCATTGATCCGCGCCAGGATCCTTTGGCGCAGATCGAGCAGCGACACATCGGGTTCAAGCTTGCCGCCGAGCCGTTCGGCAAGCTGCGTCACGGTCGCGCCGATATCGCCGATCACCTCGGCGTCGGGGTGGTAGACCTGCTCCACATTGGCGGATTGATAGCCGATATGGATCACCTTCGGACCGCCAGCGCTCTGCATCAGGAAGGGCGGCTTCTCGACCGTGTCGTGACCGATCGAGATGATCAGGTCGGCCCGGTTCACGGCCTCATGGACATAGTCTCGTTCGGAGAGGGCAGCGGTCCCCATATAGAGGTTCGAGCCGCCGGTGACGGCGCCCTTGCCCATCTGGGTGTTGAAGAAGGGCAGCCTTGTACGCCGCACAAAGGCCGAGAGTGCCTCGACGAGACGCGGCCGGTTGCCGGCAGCACCGATCATGACCAGCGGCCTCTTTGCCGCCAGGATCATCTCGGCCGCGCGGTCGAGCGCCGCGGTCTGCGCAACCGGCCGCTCGAGCGGATGAACCGGGATGACGGGGATGTCGTCGATCTCCTCGGCAGCGACATCCTCGGGCAACTCGAGATGCACCGGCCCCGGCCGTTCTTCCATCGCGACGCGGAAGGCGTCGCGCACAGCAGCCGGGATGCTGGCGGCGCTGACGATCTGCCGTGTCATCTTGGTCAGCGGCTTCATCGAGGCGACGACATCGACGATCTGGAAACGCGCCTGCTTGGCGGTCATGATCGCCTTCTGGCCGGTGATCATGATCATCGGCATGGCACCGAGATGGGCATAGGCCGCGCCGGTCGAAAAGTTCAGGGCACCCGGTCCGAGCGTCGCGATGCAGACCCCCGGTCGGCCCGTCAGCCGACCATGCGTCGCCGCCATGAAGGCCGCAGCCTGCTCATGCCGCGTCAGGACGAGCTTGATACCGGAATTGCGGAGGGACTCGACGACATCGAGATTTTCCTCGCCCGGCACACCGAAGATGCAGTCGACGCCCTCATTCTCGAGCGCCGCTACCAGGAGATCGGACCCCTTCTTCATCACTCGCTGCCTTTCACAAGAGCACTGCCCCGGGGGCAGAGGCTAGAGCGCCGCAGCGCGAAGGGAAAGCGTCATCGGCCACCCTGCCTCGGTATTCGTCGCGAGGACATCCCTTGCCAGGAGAGCCAACCGGCGCACCTGCAGTCGCCCCTCGTCTGCTCATGCCCAAAGATCAGATGCCGAATAGCATCGGCGGCGCGCAATTCCGGTGCACGGAAACTATCGGGCAAACGTGCAGGCTTGGCAGCGGTTGCCGCAGCGTCTCTAGGATAGCCACGCACACTTTCCGATTCGCTGGCCTGGCCTACCCCGGAGAACTGACGATGAACCGGGGACTTTTGCTCGCCCTGATGGCAGCGAGCGCGCCGATCGCGATCGCCACTGCAAGCGAGCAGGATGCCGAGGAGCTCTCGAAACAGCTGCAGAACCCGGTCGCGAGCATGATCAGCGTACCGATTCAAAGCAATTTCCAGTTCCGTGGCGGGCCTGATCGGGATGGCTTTTCGTCGACCAGCAACATCCAGCCGGTCATCCCGGTGTCKCTGAACCAGGACTGGAACCTGATCGTCAGAACAATCCTGCCCGTCATACACCGTGAAAGTTACGGCCCGGCCGATGGCGTGGGCCTCGGCGACACCACCCAGAGCTTCTTCTTCACGCCGAARACCCCGAAGAACGGCTTCGTCTGGGGTATCGGGCCGGCCTTCATGTGGCCGACGGCAACAAGTGACCGCTTCGGCTCGGGCAAATGGGGAGCGGGGCCGACCGCCCTGATGCTGGTTCAGGACGGAGCATGGACGGTCGGCGGGCTGGCCAATCATATCTGGTCCTATGCCGGCCCCGAAGGACGCAAGGATGTCAGCGCGACGTTCCTGCAGCCCTTCCTGTCTTACAGCCTCGGCCAGGGCCTCAGCCTCTCCCTCAATACGGAAGCAAGTTACGACTGGATCGCCCGGCAATGGACGGTTCCGATCAATGTCGGCGTCGGCCAGGTATTCAAGCTCGGCAATCAGGCGATGAGCGCCGGACTAGGCTTCCAGTACTATGCGGTCAGACCGACCGAAGGGCCGCGCTGGGGCGTTCGTGCCACGCTGACCTTCCTCCTCCCGGAGAAATAGGAGCGAAACGCGCGGGCGTCCGGCTTGCTGCGGATGGAGGCGTTGGGCATCCTTTCCCGATGGCGGGAATCTGCATCTACGGCGCCGGTTCGGTCGGCTGTTATATCGGCGGCCGGCTGCTCGCGGCTGGCGCCGATGTCAGCTTCGTCGGCCGTGAGCGCATCGCCTCCGAGATTCGCCGGCATGGCCTTGCACTGTCGCATTACCAGGGTGGACGCTGGCAGCTCCCGCCATCGACCATCGACTTCTCGACCGTTGCCGGGGCTGCAAAGGCAGTTGGGCTGGTATTGGTGACCGTGAAGTCGGCTGCGACACGTGCTGCCGCTGCCGAACTCGCAACGATTCTCGGCCCCAAGACCATCGTCATCAGCTTCCAGAACGGCCTGGGCCATGCCGACCGTCTGCGTAACGCCTTGCCAGGCCGAACTGTGCTGGAGGGCATGGTCCCGTTCAATGTGGTGATGTCGGGGCCAGGCACCTTCCATCAGGCGTCGCAAGGCGCGCTTGCGGTCAAGGCGCATGCGGAGCTTGATCCCTATCTCGCAGCCTTCACAGCCGCCGGGCTGCCGCTCAGCCAGTACCCGGACATCGTGCCGGTTCAATGGGCAAAACTGCTGTTCAATCTCAACAACGCGATCAACGCACTCGCCAACGTCCCGCTGAAGGAAGAACTGTCGCAACGCGCCTACCGGCGCTGCCTTGCGCCGGCCCAAGCGGAGGCCCTCGCACTGCTGGAACGCTCAGGCATTCGTCCGGCCCGGCTGACGCCATTGCCCGCCAGCTGGCTTCCGCGGCTGCTCGATGCGCCTGACTGGGTATTTGCAAGGCTGGCGAGCAAGATGCTGACGATCGCCCCGGTCGCGCGCTCCTCGATGGCGGATGATCTTGCAGCTGGCCGCCCGACCGAGATCGACTGGATCAATGGCGAGGTGCTGCGCCTGGCCGAGCAGCATGGAACACGCGCGCCAGCGAACGAGCGGCTGCATGCATTGGTGCAGGCGGCCGAGAGGAGCACCACGCGCCCGCACTGGTCCGGAGAAGCCTTGTTTGCGGAACTGCGGCAGGCGGCCGGCACGCACGAACAGCGGGCCGTACGGCGATAGCCGCCCCCGGATAAGCAGGCGATGCCGCTCAGGCGCCGCCAGTCAACGGGGCATAGGCCGCGGCATCCAGTGGCCGGCCGAGCAGATAACCCTGCGTTGAGTCGCAACCCTCGCAGATCAGGAAGTCGAGCTGTTCGGGTGTTTCGACGCCTTCCGCCACCACCTCGATGCCCAGGGCATGCCCAAGCTGGATGATGGCGCGGGTGATCGCAACGGCTTCGAGCGTGACGCCGAGCGTTGCGACGAAGCTGCGGTCGATCTTCAGCGTCGTCAGAGGAAAGCGATGAAGATAGGACAGCGACGAATAGCCGGTGCCGAAATCATCGAGCGCGATCCGCACCCCAAGTGCGCGCAGGCGCGACAGGGTTGCCATGGCGCGGTCGGCATCGGTGACCATCACCCCTTCGGTGATCTCGAGTTCCAGCCGCTCCGGATCGAGGCCGGTCTCCCTCAGCACCTCCTCCACGAGGCCGGGCAGCGCGTCAGCCGCGAATTCGAGCGGCGAGATGTTGACGGAGATCCTGAGGGGCTCTTTCCAGCGCACCGCTTCGCGGCAGGCCGCGCGAAGGACGTGAGCCCCAAGCGCGGCGATAAGGCCGCCCTCTTCCGCTGCTGGGATAAACAACGAGGGTGAGACGACGCCACGTGAAGGATGGCGCCAGCGTGCCAATGCCTCGAACCCGACGACGCTGCCATCCGCCCGGAACTGCGGCTGATAATGCAACAGGATCGCCCCGGTCTCGATGGCCTGGCGCAGATGAGCGCGCAGGTCGAGACGTTCGCGCTCGCGCTCCTGCTCGGCAAAGTCAAACATCCGGACGCGGCTGCGCCCTTCGGTCTTGGCGAGACGCAAGGCCGCATTGGCGGCGTCGAGCAATCCGGTTTCGCTGTCGCTGTCCTCGGGGAAGCGGGCGCAGCCCATGCTGACGCTCACCGCGTGACGGGCCCTTCCATTGATGAAATCCGCTTCCAGGGCAAAGCGCACCTGTTCGGCCTGCAAGAGACCATGCTCTCCACCCGGGGAGTGTCGCGACACCAGGACGAATTCGTCGCTGCCGATTCGCGCCGCGAAGCTGCCCTCGATCGATCCCAGACGCCTGGCGAGTTCGATCAGGAGGCTGTCCCCAGTTACCTGGCCATACTCCTCGTTGAAACACTTGAAGCGGTCGGGATCGATCCGCATCACAAGGAAGCTCTCGCCTTCATGCTTCGCGCGTTCCATGCGCTCGGCCAGATACGAGCGAAGGGCGAAACGGTTCGGGAGCCCCGTCAGGGCATCGTTGCGGGATAGATGGGCGATCTTCTTCTCGGCATACTTTCGCTCGCTGATGTCGACCAGCAGATTGAAGCCCCCGACGAGCCTGCCGCTGGCATCGAAGAGCGGCGTCGGAAATGGCATGAAAGGGATGCAGCTCCCATCAGGCCGCTCGGCCTGCGCCTCGACGCCCCGGATGGGCCGGCCCTCGCGCAGCGCAATCGCCATCGGGCACTGATCATGCGGCAGATGCTCACCGTCCTTGGTCAGCAAGCGGTGGGAAATGCACCAGAAATCCGCGCCAATGCGCGGTTCGCGGCCGGCAAACTCGGCAGCAGCGCGATTGAAGTAGGTCAGGCGCCCATCGGCATCCGTGACATAGACGGCAGCGGGAAGCTGATCGAGAACGCTCGCAAGCCAGGCGTTATCCTCAGCGCGAGAGCCTAGCAGCGGCATTGCAGCAACAAGGGGCGCGAGATCCACGTCGCTCCCGGCGAAAGTCGCAAGCCCGGATATCACGGCGCCCGCTGCGTTTGCGAGGCGTGATCAAGAGCTTCTGGGTCGGCAGCTGCTCGATGCATCGAGAATTCCGTGTCGCCTCATTCTGTGGTCACTGAGCGATGACAGCACGGAGATGCCAATAAAATATTAAGCCCCCGATCAATTGGGATGGAGAAAACCCGACATACGGAACTAAAGAGACCAAAATATCCAAATTTGAAAGTCTATTACGGCAGATTACAACACATAATCTCAAATCTATACGAAATGACACAAGAAAAAAGTCAGATAAAAAGCAAGAATGTCGCAAAGTAAGGAACGATAATCCTCGGGACAGTGGAAATTCTATTTGAAAATGGCTTCACCCTGCTCATCGATGAGCTGCTGCCCCTTCAGCAAGGTAAAGTCGGCGGCCTCCGCCACACCAGGGAAACGATCCGCCCGCACGAAGCGATGCGTCTTCAGGTCACCACCGACATCCTTCTCGATGACGCCGCAAAGCTGATACTGCCCGCCCTCCTGGTAAGGCGTGGCGTGAATCGTGAAGCCTCTGTGCTCCAAGGTCTTGAGCGGTCCAGGGGCCGGTTTCTCGGCCTTCTCACCAAGGCCGAACAGGGATTTCAGGAATGACATGGGGCCTCCATCGCGATCTCGATCTGTATAGGGCAGAAACAGCCCGAGAGGGAGCCAGCCTCGTGCATCTTCACATATATTGAGCGACGCGGGCGCTCCTCAGCGATTGTACAACTCGCCATCGCACGCGTCCCCTGGCCTCCTTGCCACACATAACGTTTAATACCATACTGTATGGTATTAAACGAACATCGAGTGCACTCGGATGAATGGTTGGTTCCTGGGCGCTGCAGCGATCGCAGTCTTGACCTGCGTGATCCATGTCTGGCTCGGTGGGCGCGAAGTTGCCCAGCCGCTCCTAGCCTCCGGCGGGTTGGGCAAGGTGCCCAAATTCACCAATTACTATTGCTGGCACCTGGTCACGATCGTGCTGGCGGGGCTCGCGCTCGCTTTCGGCCTCGTTGCCTGGCACGCAGGCAGCCGCGACCTTGGGGCGTTTGCGACAGGGTGCGCTGGACTCTTCGCCCTCTGGAGCCTGGCCATGATCCGGCGCTTCCGGCTGAGACCCACTCATTTCCCGCAATGGGCCCTGTTCATTCCCATGACCGCCTGCGGCGCACTGGGGTTGTGGTGGTGAAGGCAGCCGCCCGCCGTTTCTCGCAGAAGGATTGGCTCGACCTCGGCCTCGAGGCGCTTGCTGAAGCCGGCCCTGCCGGCGTGACCATCGAAGCGCTCTGCCGGCGCGGCGGCAAGACCAAGGGCTCATTCTACGCGCATTTCGTGACGAGCGAGGCCTATCTCAGCGCACTCGCGGAGCATTGGCGCGAGGCTTACACCCGCCGGCTCGTCGAAGCCGCCGATACCGGCGAACATCCGGACGCCAGACTCTCCGTCCTCGACCAGATGGCGCTGCGCCTCGACAGCCGCGTCGAGCAAGGCATGCGCCGGCTTGCCGCCAACGACACCGCCGTGAGGCGCGTTTGCATCGAGGTGGACCGTGAACGCATCGCCTATCTCGCCGGGCTGCACCGGGCCTCCGGACGCTTCGATGACAAGAATGCGCTCGCTCTCGCTCGTCTCGAATACGCAGCCTTCATCGGCTTCCAGCAGATCGACACAGGCGCCGGCAACGCGGGCGCGGCCGAGAGTTATCGGCTGCTCCTCAAGCTCGCCGGCAGGACCTGACCACCGCATGGTGAAGGGCCGGACCTTGACCTCACCGTTCAGTGATCCCCCCATCGACTTTCGGCGTTTCTTGAAAGCAGGCAACCTGGATCCCACGTTTTAAGGGTTCAGGGCGACCGTCGTGCCCCTTGACGCCAGGTTCATCTCTCGCGGCGCCTCTGAATAGGGAGGTGGCCATGAGACGGATCAGGACGCTGTCGTCCCTGCTGCTCGCACTCGCCACAGTGAGTTACGCGGGTACTGCGCAAGCACAGGCGCCGCGAGGGCCGCCTTGCGCAGCGCGAAGCGAAGTCGTCGGACATCTGCGCGACATTTACGGCGAACACCTTGTCGGCAACGGCCTCGCCGAGGGCGGCTATATGCTTGAGCTCTTTACGGGCCCGGCCGGTAGCTGGACCGTTTTTGCCACCACGCCCGAAGGCATGAGCTGCCTGATTTCGGCAGGCAACTCATGGGAGCCGCTGCCAAGGCCCGACATCTTCGCCGGCCGCTGAATCGGAAGGGGAATGTGGTGCTTGGCAGGAGGCCAGGCAGCGGTTAGAAGGCCGCATCGCTCCAGGGAGTGGTCGTAAGCGTCTCACGTCAGGCAACGCATCCACCGCGGCGTTGCGCCGATGGATGCCGAAAGCGCCTCCCCAAGCGACACCGCCTGTCCTGAGAGCTCGTTCTCCATGTCTCCGACTGACGTCTCACGCCCGCGCTGCAAGCTGCCGGCACGATATGCCGGCATCGTCATGCCCTTCATCCTGTCGATCGTAATGACCTTCATCGTCTCAGGCATCTCGACATTGAAGGCGCTCGGTCCTTCCATGACCGCGCTGCAGACTTGGCCCGCCTCCTGGGCCCTGTCCTGGCTGGTCGCCTTCCCGACTTTGCTTGTCGTGCTGCCCCTCGTGCGACGGCTAGTGGCACTTGTCGTCGCCACGCCCAGCCAAGGCTGAAGGTCCCCCTCAAAAGGAAAGGGCGGCTCGCGCCGCCCTTCCCTGATCCCGAGTGCTGAGTTCAGTTGTCGAGGAAGCTGCGCAGCTTCCGCGACCGGCTCGGGTGCTTGAGCTTGCGCAGCGCCTTGGCTTCGATCTGACGGATACGCTCGCGCGTCACCGAGAACTGCTGGCCGACCTCTTCGAGAGTGTGGTCGGTGTTCATGCCGATGCCGAAGCGCATGCGCAGCACACGCTCCTCGCGCGGCGTGAGCGAGGCCAGCACCCGCGTCGTCGTCTCGCGCAGATTCGACTGGATCGCCGCGTCGATCGGCAGGATCGCGTTCTTGTCTTCGATGAAGTCGCCGAGATGCGAATCTTCCTCGTCGCCGATCGGCGTTTCCAGCGAGATCGGCTCCTTGGCGATCTTCAGCACCTTGCGCACCTTTTCGAGCGGCATGGCGAGCTTCTCGGCCAGCTCCTCAGGCGTCGGCTCGCGGCCGATCTCGTGCAGCATCTGGCGCGAGGTCCGGACGATCTTGTTGATCGTCTCGATCATGTGCACCGGGATGCGGATGGTGCGGGCCTGATCGGCGATCGAGCGTGTGATCGCCTGCCGGATCCACCACGTCGCGTAGGTCGAGAACTTGTAGCCGCGACGATACTCGAATTTGTCGACCGCCTTCATCAGGCCGATATTCCCCTCCTGGATCAGGTCGAGGAATTGCAGGCCGCGATTCGTGTACTTCTTGGCGATCGAGATCACGAGACGCAGATTGGCCTCGATCATCTCCTTCTTCGCCTGCCGGGCTTCGCGCTCGCCCTTCTGGACCATCAGCACGATCTTGCGGAATTCCTGGATCTCCAGGCCGGTCTCGGAGGCAAGCGTGTGGATGTCCTCGCGCAGCTCCTTGATCCGGTCCTTCTCGGACCCGACGAATTCGCGCCAGCCGCGCGAACCGAGCTTGGAGACGCGCAGGACCCATTTGGGGTCGAGCTCGCCGCCGACATGCTGCTTGAGGAAATCGTCGCGCGCGACGCCATAGGTTTCGGCCAGGCGGAGCAGGCGCGTCTCATGCGAGATCAGGCGCTTGTTGATGTCGTAGAGCTGCTCGACAAGCGCTTCGATGCGGTTGTTGTTGAGCGAGAGCGACTTCACCGCGGTGATGATGTCGTCCTTGAGCTTCTTGTACTTGCGATCCTGCGACGGCGAGAGCTTGGTGTTCTCCAGCCGGTTGGCGATATCCTGGTCCTGCAGACGCCGCAGCTTCTTGTAGTTGTCTGCGATCGAATCGAAGGTCTCGAGCACGCGCGGCTTCAGCTCGGCTTCCATTGCCGAAAGTGAAACGTTGTTCTCGATGTCGTCGTCATCCATCTCGGGCGGCGGTTCGCCACCCTCGCCACCGAAGGCCGGGGCGCCGCCTGCCGGCTGGCCTTCGCCTTCTTCGCCCTCTTCACCCGGCAACTGCACCGGATTCTTGCCGTCGGGACCGGCATAAGTGGCTWCGAGATCGATGATGTCGCGCAGCAGAACCTTGCCGTCGACGAGTTCGTCCCGCCAGATAATGATGGCCTGGAAGGTCAGCGGGCTTTCGCAGAGCCCGGCGATCATCGCCTCGCGGCCGGCCTCGATGCGCTTGGCGATCGCGATTTCGCCTTCGCGCGACAGGAGCTCGACCGAGCCCATCTCGCGCAGATACATGCGGACCGGATCGTCCGTGCGCTCGGTCGGCTCGAGATTGCGCTTGACCTCGACCGGCAGCGCCGAACGGGAGGTCTCGACGAGATCGCCCTCGCCTTCTTCGTCGTCGCCGCCGCCGTCCTTGCCGCGCTGGGCGCGTTCCTCGCCGGCGGCCTCGGGATCTTCGTTGTCGACGACGTTGATGCCCTGCTCGCTGAGCTGGCCAAGCACGTCCTCGATCTGCTCCGAGGAGAATTCCTCGGAAGGCAGGACTTCGTTCAGTTCGTCATAGGTGACATAGCCGCGCTTCTTGGCGAGCTTGATCATCCGGCGTACGGCCTGATCCGYCAGATCCAGCAGCGGCCCATCAGTGGTCGGGGGGGCTTCCGGTGCGACCTGATCGGTCTTTTCCCGTTCGCTCGCTTTAGTCGCCATCAATCAGCGCTCCGCACTCTCGCGTGGCAGGAGGCGCGAAGTGCCCCATGTCGACGCATAAAAGGGCGGCGCGGCCGCTGGTCCGGCGCGCTCACCCCACCCAAATCATCTCGACCAGATGGACCCGATCCTCCTTAGGAATCGTGAACCACCCATGCCCCGTGCGACAGTGACGACGACAGCGAAAGCTATGTTCCGATCAATCACCTGCCATGGCCTCGGTGCCCTCGAGGTTCTCGAGCCGGGCCTTGACGTCTTTGATCCAGGCGAAATTTGCTTCAGTCGCTTCGTCAGCCAGTGCGCGCTCGGCTGCCTTCAACTCGCTATGTAACGTTCGCGCCCGATGATGCAAGACGATTGCCTGACGAATCGATTCAAAAACTGATTCCGGATCAGCCGCTTGGGCGAGTTTCAGCCGCTCGGCCGGACCTGTGACGGCCATCAGCGCAGCCCTGGCTTCCTGGACCCTTGGCTGGTCGAGCCGATTCGCCAGGGCATCCTGATCCAGCCCGTCGCCGAAGGCGGCATCGAGCAGCACCTGCCTGAAACGCTCGGCCGCCATGCCGTCGAGCGAAAGCTCCGACAATTCATCGGCGCAACGCAGGATCAATCCGGAATGGCTCGCCAACGCCAGCAGGATAAAGGCCTCGCGCTTATCCTCGCCGCGCCCTTGCGACACGATGCGCGAGCGCGAAAGCTGCGAGCTTGCCCTCAGCGGCACGGCCTGGCGGTTCGCACCGCCGCCACCACCGCCCTGCCCGCGATTGCCGGCGCCGCCCCGCCCCCGTTGCTGCCCGCCTCCACCGAAATTCCTTTCGGCGCGGGCAGGAGCAGCACTGGTGAAGAGCTGAGACAGCCGCTCTTCCATCTCGATGCGATAATGGCGCCGCGTCACCTCGTCGCGGATATGTCCGAGCGCCTCCTTCAGCCGACGTTCGAAGGCCGCCCGGCGCTCGGGCGTATCGAGCGACCCGGCTTCGACCTCGCGGTTCCAGAGCATGTCGACCAGCGGCCGCGCCGCCTTGAGCACCTCGGCGATCGCGACCTTGCCGCCGGAGCGTGCCAGGTCATCCGGGTCCTGCCCGTCCGGCAACAGGGCGAAGGCGAGCGACTTCCCGGGCTCGAGCAGCGGCAAGCCGATATCGATCGCACGGCTCGCGGCCTTGCGCCCGGCCTTGTCGCCGTCCAGGCAAATCACAGGCTCGTCGGCCATGCGCCAGAGCAGGCCGATCTGGTCCTCGGTCAACGCCGTGCCAAGCGGGGCAACGACCTGCGGGAAGCCCGCCATCGTCATGGCGATGACGTCGACATAGCCTTCGACCACGATGACCTGCCCGACATCATGAGCAGCCTTGCGGGCATTGTGGTGGTTGAACAGCAGCCGCCCCTTGTGAAAGAGGGGTGTCTCCGGCGAATTCAGATATTTGGCGGAAACCTCGGCACTCATCGCCCGGCCGCCGAAGGCGATGACCCGCCCGCGCGCATCGTGGATCGGGAACATGATCCGGTCGCGGAAGCGATCATAGGGCACGGCGATCTCATCGCCATGGATCAGCAGCCCGGCCTCCATCATCAAGGCGGCATCGACCCCCTTGCCCGCCAGATGGTCGCGCAGCGCGAAGCGATCTGGCGGCGCGTAGCCGATGCGAAACTGCCTCCTCGGCTCTCCGTCGAGGCCGCGGCCCGACAGATAGCGCCGCGCCGCGACGCCACGCTCGGCGGCCAACTCGGCTTCGAAGAAGCACGCCGCAAGCTCCACGACCTCGTGGAGCCCCTTGCGCCTCTCCTCCTGGACCTGCGCCTCATGCGTCACGGTCGGCAGGATCACGCCGGCCTGGGAGGCCAGCTTCTCGACCGCTTCAGGGAAGGAGAGCCCTTCGGTCTCCATCACGAACTTGAAGATGTCGCCGTTCTTGCCGGAGGAGAAATCGAAGAAGGAGCCCTTCTGGTCATTGACGAAGAAGGACGGTGTCTTCTCGGCATTGAAGGGCGAAAGCCCCTTCCATTCCCGCCCGGCCTTGGCGAGGCGCACGCGTTTGCCCACGACCGCCGAAACCGGCAGCCGCGCCTTGATCTCCTCAAGGACGGATGGGGGGAACTTCATGGCTTCCTATGTGGGGCCTGGCGCACAGGAAGCCAATCGCCGATCCGCAAGCGGACCGGCTTATCGGCTCTATCCACAGCACCGGCGCCCCCGGCACTCGCTTGCGATCAACCGCCGAGCGCAGCCTTCACCAGACCGCTCGCCTTGGCGAAGTCCATCTGGCCCGCGTAATTCGCGCGCAGGGTCGCAATGACCTTGCCCATGTCCTTGACCGAGGCCGCGCCGCTCTCGGTCACTGCAGCCGCAATCGCCGCCTTCACCTCGTCCTCATCCATCTGCTTCGGCAGATAGGCGGAGATGACGTCGACCTCGGCACGTTCGCCGGCAGCAAGCTCCGGACGGCCATTGGCGTCGTAGATCGCGATCGATTCCTGGCGCTGCTTGATCATCTTCTGCAGCAGAGCGAGGATTTCGTCGGGAGAGGCCTCGCCCTTGCCGGCGCCGCGCGCCTCGATGTCCTTGTCCTTCAAGGCGGCCTGGATCAGGCGGATCGCGCCGACCTTGCCCTTCTCGCCGGCCTTCATCGCTTCTTTCAGCTCGCTGGTGAAGCGCTCACGCAGGCTCGTCATGTTCGTCATTCCCTTTTCTTGTATCAGGCCGGCGCAGGCCTCGATTGACGACGTGGACCGGCGTCTTTAAGGCTCGCGTTCCAGATCGGCGGAGCGCGAAGCCGCTGCCCCGCCCCACACATTGCCGCCTCGTCGCGGCCTGGACGAGACATAGACATGACCGCTCCCGAAGGAAACCCCGCCACCGGCGGCTGGACAGAACCGCGCGCGACCGCTCTCCTCGTGCTGGCCAACGGCACCGTGCTGGAAGGCTTCGGCCTCGGCGCCRTCGCTGAAGCGCCGGGCGAGGTCTGCTTCAACACGGCGATGACCGGTTATCAGGAAATCCTGACCGACCCGTCCTATGCCGGGCAGATCATCACCTTCACCTTCCCCCATATCGGCAATGTCGGCGTCAACGACGAGGACACCGAGACGGTGAACGCCGCGGCGTCCTCAGGCGTGCGCGGCATCGTGATCCATGCCGACATCACCGAACCCTCGAACTGGCGCGCCACGCGGCATCTCGACGCCTGGCTGAAGGCTCGCAACATCGTCGGCATCGCCGGCGTCGATACACGCGCCCTGACCGCCTTGATCCGCGACAACGGCATGCCGAACGCGATCCTCGCCCATAATCCCGACGGCATCTTCGATCTTCCCCGTCTCAAGCAGCAGGCCGCCGCCCTGCCCGACATGGCCGGGCTCGATCTCGTGCCGCTGGTCACCGCCGCCCAGCGTTACGACTGGAGCGAGACGCCGTGGCAATGGCCCGCCGGATACGGCAAGCGCGAGAGCGCGGCACACAGGGTCGTCGCAATCGATTATGGCGTGAAGCGCAACATCCTGCGCCTGCTCGCAAAGGCCGGCTGCGAGGTGACCGTAGTGCCTTCGACAACCAGCGCCGCCGACATCCTGGCGCTGAGCCCCGACGGTGTTTTCCTCTCCAACGGCCCTGGCGACCCCGCCGCGACCGGCGAATATGCCGTGCCGGTCATTCGCGAACTTCTCGACCGGAAGATTCCGACTTTCGGCATCTGCCTCGGCCACCAGATGCTCGCGCTCGCCATTGGCGGGCAAACCATGAAGATGAAGCAGGGGCACCACGGCGCCAACCATCCAGTGCAGGACAAGACCACCGGCAAGGTCGAGATCGTCTCGATGAACCACGGCTTTGCCGTCGACCCCACGACGCTTCCGGCCAATGCGAAGGAGACGCATGTCTCGCTCTTCGACGGCTCGAACTGCGGCATCGCCCTCGACGATCGGCCGGCCTTCAGCGTCCAGCACCATCCAGAAGCCTCCCCCGGGCCGCAGGACAGCCATTATCTCTTCGCCCGCTTCGTGGAGTTGATGGAAACCGAAAAGGCCAAGGCCGCAGCCTGAGGCGACGCGATGCTCCACCAGTTGCGCATCTACGAGATCTTCGAACGCAACAAGGCGGCTTTCCATGCGCGCTTCCGCGACCACGCGGCGCGCATCATGGCGCGCCACGGCTTCGAGATCGTGGGGATGTGGGAAACCCGGAGCGCAACGCGAACGGAATTCGCCTATATCCTTGCCTGGCCCGACGCCGAGACCAAGGCAGCGCGCTGGGCGAGCTTCATGGCCGATCCCGAATGGACCGAGATCAAACGCGTCACCGCGATCGAGCATGGCGACCTCGTCGGCGCCATCGAGGATCGCCTGATGGTGCTGACCGACTATTCCCCCAGGCTCTGAGTTGACAGGCCGACCGGCCCGCGGTTTAAGCGCGCCATGACCATGTCCTGCCTCCTCGCGCGGAACTATTACGCCCCGTCCTCATAAGGCGGTGGCATTCCCATGTTCAACCGCCGCGCTGGCGGTTGAATTCAGGCAGTCACCCGGCATCGCGGCCTCCATTAGGAAAAACGCGATGCACTCCTCCCGCAAAACCGTCTCGTCTATCGGCATCATGGGCTTTGGCGCGTTCGGCCGACTCATGGCTCGTCATCTCCAGCCACATTTTCCGCTCTTCGTCTGCGATCCCGAGCGGCCGCCCGATGCCGACAGAGCGGGCAAGGGCCTCGTTCCATCGAATGTGAAGACAGTCGGCGCCTGCGATGTCGTGATCCTCGCCGTGCCGGTCGATCGGATCCAGACCGCGATTGCGGCCCTTCGGCCGCATCTGCGGGCGGGCGCGCTGGTGCTGGATGTCGGTTCGGTCAAGATTGGCCCGGCGCGCGCCATGCAGGCCGACCTGCCGGAAGACGTCGACATTCTCGGCACTCACCCGCTGTTTGGTCCGCAAAGCGCACGTCACGGCATCAAGGGACTGAAGATTGCGCTGTGCCCGGTCCGCGGGCACAGCGGTCCGCGCGTCGCCGCCTTCCTGCGCAAGGTGCTCGGATTGAGGGTGATCATGACCACGCCCGACGCACATGACCGCGAAACAGCCATGGTTCAGGGCCTGACACATCTGATTGCCAAGATCCTGGTGCGGATGGAGCCGCTGCCGCACCGCATGACGACGGCCAGCTTCGATCTCCTGATGCAGGCGACCGATATGGTCCGGCATGATGCGCCGAACGTCTTCATGGCGATCGAGCGCGCCAATCCACATGCCAGGGCAGTCCGCGACAGGTTCTTTGCCCTTGCCGAGGAGATGCGGCAGTTGCTGGAAGACGATCACCTCGCCCGGCCCGCGCAGACCCTGTCTCGGAGATCCGCAGCCGAGGCCAGTGTCCAGGCATGGCCGGTGATTGGACATGGCAAGTGACGAGGCATGGCAGGTGAGCTTGAACAATCGACCACGCCGCATAGATCTCGCCGCAAGCCGCCAGCACATCCTGACGCGCAGCGGCGGCTGGACCGCAGGAAGACAATGACCGACAATCCGCTTGCCGATCCGGCCACCGCCCATCCCGACCTCGACGAGGCGACAATCGGCCTGCTCGTCCGCACATTCTACAGTCGGGCGCGGCTGGACGACGTGATCGGACCGGTATTCGAGGCCGCCGTCGATGATTGGGATGACMATATCGGCAAGATCAGCGAGTTCTGGAGCAGCGTGATGCTGCGCACCGGTCGTTATGGCGGCCGGCCGATGCGACCGCACCTGATCCTGCCGCTGGAAGGCAGGCATTTCGACCGCTGGCTCGAACTTTTCGAGGCGACAGCGCAGGAACTCTGTCCGCCTGCCATCGCCCAGGCCTTCATCATACGGGCACGCCGGATCGCCGATAGCTTCGAAATGGCGCGGGCGTCGCAGCGCGGCGAAGTCGGAATACCACGCCATAGCGCGAGGTGATCACCGAGGGCGGAGAGGCTTGCTGCGAGCCGATCCGCCTATGCGCTCTCAGTCGACGTCGCGGTTTTCCCTTACGACATCGCGGCGGAAATGCGCCCAGTTCAAATAGCAACTTGCTCTTTTTGCATTGCTCCTATCTCAATATCCTACTATCCAACACAACTCACGGCTGAAAAGCTCCCAACTGCTGTCGTGAGAGAACGATCCGGAGCATTGCGATGGAACGTAGAGGAAGCGAACGCACGCGATCATGGGCACATCAAGTGCTGATCGCTGTTGAGGGCGACGATTTCCTGTCCAGGCTCCATGCCATGGATGCGTGGCTCAGCCAGTGGGAAATTCCCTATCGTGCCGTCTCGGTGCCGCGCGACAACGGGGCGATCCGGATCTGTTTTTCAGATGAGAGGTTCGCCCGCGCATTTCATGTCAATCTGGGCGGCCTGCGCGTCCCTTCCGACCCATTGGCCACGGAACTGGCTGCGGATCCCGCCAAGGATGACTTCTACCAATTGGTCGATCGCAAGATCGCCAACTGAACCGAGTTCGGATTCGATCCCGCATCAAGGGGTAGATCTGCCGAAGCAGGCATGGGTCGAGACCGGATCTCGCCCCTTCCGCGGAATGGCCCATCGTTGGGATGCCCGCGACCGCCTTCGCAGCATACAGATGCGTCACGCCGGGCGCGCTAAGCTGCCTTTGCYTCCGTTTTCAAGAAGGCAGTCAGCCGTGCCGCAGACAAGCCCGCTTCTTGCGCGATCCGCGTCGCCAGTGCAGCGGCTGCGGGGCGTGGCTGCCCGATCGGACGGTCGAGCCAGTAGGAAACCGGATTGAGCGCAGTGCGTGGATCAACAGCCACCACGCGCCCTACCTCGATCTGCGCCTGCGCCAGCGGTGGACGGGCAAGCGCCACACCCAGCCCGCAGGCGGCGGCATCGAGCACGAGATTGTAATCCTCGAAACGTCGATCCTGCGGACGGGGTCGGTAATCCAGCCCCTGCGCCGCAAACCAGGCCCGCCAGCCGGATGCATCGGAATCATGGATCAGCGGCTGGTCGAGCAGCCGCGCGGCCTTGCCGGCACCGATGCTCCGCACAAGCTCCGGCGAAGCGATTGGAAAACACCATTCCTCGAAAAGCTGGACCGAGACCCGCCCCGGCGCCCCGCCGCGTCCACAGCGAATGGCGAGGTCGATGCCCTCACTCTCCAGATCGACCCGGCGATGGTCGACCTGAAGCACGATGCGCAGATCGGGATCGCCGCTCTCGAGCCATTTCATGCGGGGCATCAGCCACAGGCTGCACACTGAAGGAATCGCGCTGAAGCGCACGACCGCGGCACCGCGCGGCTCGGTCCAGCGATCCGATGTGTCCGCGATCAGCGCGAAGGCCTCCTGCGTGCGCTGCATCAGTCGCTGGCCCTCTGGCGTCAGCGCGACGCCGCGCGCCTGCCGGGCGAAGAGCCGGGTGCCGAGCCAATGCTCGAGCTTGGCCACCTGCCGACTGATCGCGCCATGGGTCAGGTTGAGCGTCTCGGCCGCCGCCGAGAAGCTTCCCGAGCGGGCCGCCGCCTCGAAGGCACGCAGAGTGTCGAGCGGGGGTAATCCGGAGCTGTGATCCATGCTCACAGATCATGCTCGAATTACTCGTTTGTCAATCAGCTTGCCCGGGTATCTATCACGTGTCGACCCCTGACCACCGAGGCTCGACATGAACTCGCTCAACCCAGCCGTCTCCACGCCGCGCAGCCTCGATCCGGCCACCGTCGCCGTCGTCGCCTTTACCGTGATCGCCTGGGCTTCCGCCTTTCCCGCGATCCGGGCCGGGCTGACGGCGTTAGGGCCGATCGAGCTCGGCGCCGCTCGTTTCGCGATCGCGGCCGTCCCGAGCGCGAACTTTCTCGCCATTATGCGCCCTGCCCTGCCCGGCTGGTCCGATGGCTGGCGCTTCCTTCTTGGTGGGTTGGTTCATGTCGCGCTCTACACGACCCTGCTGAATTTCGGCGAGAAGACGGTCTCTGCCGGCGCCGCGAGCTTCATCATCAACGTCAATCCGATCATCACCGCCGGATTGGCGATGCTGATCCTCGGCGAACGCTTCGGGCCACTCGCCTGGCTCGGCACCGCGATCTCCTTCGCCGGCATTGGCCTGATCGCATTAGGCGAAGGCCAGGGCATCGAGCTCAGCACCGGCGTCCTCTTCATCCTTGGCGCTGCACTCTGCCAATCGGTCACCGCCGTCGTCCAGAAGCCGCTTTTCGCCCGGCACAAGGCGCTCACCGTCTCGGCCTGGAACATGGTCGTGGGTGCACTGGCCCTCTCCCCGTTCCTCCCGCATGCCGTCAGCCAGTCGGCCTCTGCGTCGAGCGAAGCTCTCTTTGCCGTCGTCTATCTCGGGATTGTGCCAAGCCTGCTCGCCTATGCGACCTGGACGATGATGCTCGCGCGGCTGCCTGCGGGCCGCGCCTCGAACTTCATGTATTGCGTGCCACCGGTCGCGACCTTGATGGGCTTTCTCTGGCTCGGCGAGGCTCCGACTGCACTCGGCATCCTCGGTGGGGTCATGGCGCTGGGCGGTGTCGTGATTGTCAATCTGAAGCGCTGAGAGCACCAGCTTCCCCCACGGGCGCCCGCTGCGATACTGTTCCTCGCCTGCCCCGCGAGGATGCGTATGACCAGTGATCAGCCCAGTGCCATTCAATCATCTCCGTCTGCCGCTGGCGTTCGCGTACGACCATTGGTGGGGGAAGACTGGGTCGCACTCCGCGCGCTGCGCTTGGTTGCGCTTTCCGACACGCCGGAAGCCTTCGGCGCGAGCCACGCCGAAGAGGCCGCCCAACCGGACAGCTTCTTCCGCTCGCGCCTCTCGGCCGAGGAACCCAACAGGGTCTTCGGGGCCTTCTCCGACAGCGGTGACCTGATCGGGATCGCTGGCTTCCGTGCAACGACCTCCGCCAAGTCGCGCCACAAGGGCGTGCTCTGGGGCGTCTATGTCGTGGCCGGCTGGCGCGGGGACGGCGTCGGCCGCGCCCTCGTCGATGCCGTCATCGGACACGCCGCCCGCCACGTCCTGGTGCTCCAAGCTTGTGTCGTGACGACGAACCGTGCCGCGCACTCGCTCTACGCCCGGCTTGGCTTTGCCCCCTATGGCATCGAGTCCAAGGCGTTGTACGTCAACGGCCAGTTCTATGACGAAGCGCTTCTGGCGCTAGATTTCACGCAAGCCACCGACGCTTGAGGCGCTAGCCCAACGAGCGCCGGCCGAGGCACGATGCGAACTCACCGCGGCCAGCCCGTTGGGAAGAGCCGGGATCCATGCCTGAGCGCCGGCGGAGATGTTCCAACCCGTATCCGAGGCCCTACGGAACGGCATGTCGCCCGCCTCAGAAACCCTGCGCCTCCAAAGCCTTCTCGTTCTCGGTGATGTAGTCGCGGATCACCGGCACAGCGCTCTTGTGCGGCCCTAGCAGGAGCTGGAAAACCATGTCTCCCCCGATATCGAACGAGATCTCGCAGGCCGAGAGGTAGAACTCCCACATCCGCGCGAAACGCTCGCCCATCATACCGACGACCTCCTCGCGCTTGGCGAGAAACCGCTGTCGCCAGGCAGCCAGCGTCCAGTGGTAATGCCGGCGCCAGAACTCGCAGTCCGACGACCAGAGCCCTGTCTGCTCGACCGCGGCGAATACCTCCGACATCGCTGGGGCGTACCCGCCCGGGAAGATGTATTTGTCGAAGAACGGTCCAGTGAAGCCCGGAGGGCCGACCCGGCCGATACAGTGCACCAACGCAATCCCGTCCGGCGTCAGAAGATCGCGGATCTTCTCGAAATATTCGAGATAATGCGCAACGCCGACATGCTCCATCATGCCGACCGAGACGACGCGGTCGAAGCTGCCGGTCAGTTCGCGATAGTCCTTGTTGATGAAAGTGACGCTGCCGCCGACCCCGGCCGCTTCGGCCCGCTTCTGCGCCGCCGCCATCTGGTCGGGCGAGACATTCAGCCCGGTCACCTTGGCCCCACAGGCCTTGGCGAGATAGATCGCGAGCTCGCCCCAGCCCGAACCGATATCCAGAACCGTCATGCCGGGTTCGATCTTCAGCTTGGCCGCGATATGGCGGAGTTTTGCCTTCTGCGCGGCTTCGAGCCCGACCTCCGGACTATGCCAATAGGCACAGGAATAGGTCATCGTCTCGTCGAGCCAGAGCCGGTAGAAATCGGTCGGGATATCGTAGTGGTGCTTGACCTTCTTGCCGGCCACGCCGAGCGGGTTGTGCATGCGGAAGCGCCGGATGCGAAAGCGGATGTTGCGGATCGCCTTTTGCAGCGGATGCTTGCGCATCTCCTTGCGCTGCAGCCAGAACAGGCTGAGCAGGTCATGGATCGTCGAGCCGTCCTCGAAATTCACCCGCCCGTCCATGTAGCCTTCGGCCAGGGCCAGTTCGGGATTCAGAAAGATCTCCCGCTCGATCTTGTCGTCCGAGAAGCGCACGGTGACAGCCGGCGCCGTCTTGTTCTGACCTGCGAACAGGATCGCCCCTGGGCCCGGCCCGAAGACATGGCGCTTGTCGTCCGGGGTGATCACCGTCAGGCGTCCTTGCCTGACGAAGCGTTTCAGAAGTCGCGGCAACAGCAGCATGCAAGCCTCCCAGCCTTGCGCGACCTTAAGCCGAGCGGTCGGCGCAGGGAAATGCCGAGCCGGCAGAAGGATGCGGAACTGGCGAGGTGTTGCGCGAACTCCATATCGGCGGTTGCCGATACCCGCAGCGACAGCGTAGTCCTGAGGCCGAAACGGGCGCCCGTGTGTCCGTCACTGAGCGGATGACGGCGAGACGATGTCCTGGCGCGATTTCTGGAACAGCGAGCACGCGATCTATGTCTCGCCCCGTCACAAGCTGCTGCATTACCGCCAGATCGCCACCGACCTGATTCGCCATATCCCCTCGCCCGAGGCGGTCGTACTGGATCACGGTTGTGGCGAAGCCCTCGCCGCCGATCGCGTCGCCGCAGCCTGCGCCAGGCTCTATCTCTGCGAGGCCGCCCCGAGCGTGCGTGAAAAGCTGCGCGCGACCTTTGGCGCGATCCCGGCGATCACCGTCGTCTCGCCGGAGGAGATCGAGGCACTGGACGACGGCGCGCTCGATCTCGTCGTCGCCAACTCGCTGATCCAGTATCTCGACCGCGAGGAGCTGGCGCAGTTGCTCCTGCTCTGGMGGCGCAAGCTGAAGCCCGGCGGACATCTCGTCATCGCCGACGTGATTCCACCCGATGTCAGCGCGCTGACCGACGCCACGCAACTGCTCTCCTTCGCCTGGCGCGGCGGCTTCCTGATTGCCGCGCTCGGCGGGCTCGTACGCACCGCGTTCTCCGACTACCGGAAGCTGCGCGCCGAGTACGGGCTCTCGACCTATAGCGATACCGCCATCGTCACTTTGATCCGAGAGGGCGGGTTCGACGAGATCGAGCGCCAGCCGAACTTCGGCCACAACCCCCACCGCATGACCTTCCGCGCCCGCAATCCGGGCTAAGCCGCCACTAGATCATCGGCCCGGAAATCGTATCCGGACAGATGATCTAACCCTTTGTGTTTGCATCGGCCTTCCCGAAAACCGCAATCCACATTTCGGGCCGATGCTTTAGACGCCTTCGCGATCCGCGAAGGAGAAGAATTTATGGCCGAGGAAGGAGAACACCATCACGAGCAGCGTCGTGACGATCTGCATCGGCAGATAGGGTAGGCCAGCCCGCGTCACGAAGATATGCATCAGGATGCCGGTCAGCACGAAGCCGCCCGCTGCGATCAGCGCAAAGCGCCAGGTCGCTTGGGCGTGGCTGTGCGTAGCGTCAAAGGTCAGCCAGCGATTCAGCGTATAGGACACGACCGCGCCGAGCGTGAAACCGGCAAGCGTAGCCGGCACCGGGGCGACCCCGCCAAGCTCGACCAGTCCGATCAGCAGCGCATAATGCGCCACCGCCGTCACGCCACCGGAGAAAACATAGGCCACGATCTGGCGCGACTGACGGGGAAGACGAGAGAGAGGCATCCCCGCCCTCTACAGCATTTTCCTGCTGGCCAGTACCGGCTCGCGTGAAGGCCCGCGCAAGCCCCGCATGGCACACTCAATCAAGGCAGCCCAGGCAAGGCGCGAGGCGGCGCAGGTCCGGAAGTCATCAGATCGCGGTGTGCCGTGATGGCTTCCGGAATTCCGACCGGAACGCTCCGCGCAGCCCTTCAGCCGGCATCGCCACCGCCGGCGAGATTGGCGGGCATCCCGCCGACCGGCATGTCGAGCCCCTGCTTCAGCGTATCCAAATGAAACTCCCTGATACGACCGCTCGTGGGATCGCTGACGAAGGCGCTGTTCCCGACGATGCCCAGGCTCGGCGTCGGCGATTTCGCGCCGTACTGGCAATCGAAGGCGGGTACCGCGTCGAAGCTGGCGAGTTCTCGCCAGGCCGGCGCGATTTCATAGACGCGGAGCTTGCCGTCCGGTGTGAGGTTCGCCAGGCGGTCGCCACCAGCGTCGAGATCGAACTGGCAGGCTGGCTGACCGCCTGGCACCGGCAGGACATCCGCGACCGAGAGCAAGGTTGCGGCAGGGTCGATCCGCAGAAGCGCATTGTATGGCCCCTTCAGCCCGTAATTGGCGACGGCATAGCGCGCGCCCGTGCGCGCCTTGATGGCACTGACGCGCCGCTCGTCGGGATAGGCGATCTTGCGCGCAGTCCAGCGCCCGGACGTATCCCGGGCGAGGACGAGAACGCCGCCATCCACCCCGTCATTGCAGCCGAAGACGTGGCGCCCCTTGCTCTCGGCATAACCGTGGAAGAGCTTGCAGGAGGCGTCAGTGCGTGCAGGATCGTTGAAGCTTGCGACCCGCTTCCAGCCCTTGCCGCGCTCGAGGATTTCAAAGCCGTCCGGCCGAGACGAGGCGCTGCGGTCCTCGCCCTTGGCGTAGATCGCATTCGGCACCGACATCAGCCACTGCCGGCGCCCGAGCGGAATGGCAATGCCGTGCTGCGGCGCCGGGCTTGGCCATATCTTGCTGACGGGAGACTTGCCATCCAGGCTCTTGAGATCGACCAGCACCGCCTTCGGCTCGCTCTTGCGCTCCCAGGGCCTGTCTCCGTCGAAGAACAGCGCAATCTGCCCATGCCTGGAAACGACATGGGCCGGGCGGTCGCCCTTCACGGCGAAGTCGAGCAGCCTGACCGGCCCCTTGTCGACATCGACGTGATCGCCATGAGATTCATAGCGCAGTCCGCTATCGAGGAAGCGGATGGTGCCAACCTCGTCGCCTGTCTTGATGACGATGAAACGGCCGCCCTCGGCGCTGGCGAAGGACGGGTTGGGTTTCGGCACATCGAAGCTATGCGTCACCTCGCCGGAGTCGAGGTCGAGCACGCGCACGACCGGCTTCTCGTGATCTGCAAAGACGAGCCGGCCACGCAAGGTGGCGTGATCATGGGCAGAGGCCGCAGCTGCGGCGAGAACAAGGGTAAGCGCAGCTCCCGCTGCGAACTGAAAACGCATCGTTGTCTCCTGTGAACGAAGGGCAAAGGTCCGCCGGTATGCGGACCGGATCTCTCAGGCCGCAGCGGCCCGGCGCCAGACCGGAAATGGGTCAGGCAGGTCGCGGTAGCGTTCCGGTTTGAAGCTGATGGTCGGCGTCTCGCCGAGCAGGCAGGCGTCGAGCGCGCTGGTGATGGCCTGCTGGTCCATGCCCGAGCCAATGAAGACCAGCTCCTGCCGCCGGTCGCCCCAGACCGAATGCCAGTGTCGGTTCAGGATTGCGTTCCATTCGGGATGGTCGGGCCAGCGGCTGCGCGGCACGGACGCCCACCAGAACTCCATCGCCTCGGTTCGGCAGACGCTGCCAGCAAGGCTCATCTCGCCGACCCATTCCGGCCGGGTCGCCAGCCAGAAATGGCCCTTGGCACGGATCAGGCCGTCCCAGTCGCGCGCCAGGAAGGCGTTGAACCGCTCCGGATGGAATGGCCGCCGGGCGCGGTAGACGAAGGAGGAGATGCCATACTCCTCGGTTTCCGGAACATGATCCCGGCGGCCATGGAGCTCCTTGTACCAGAGCGGATGCTGCTCCGCCTTCTCATGGTCGAACAGGCCCGTATCGAGGATCGCTGCGAGCGGAGCACGCCCGAAATCGGTTTCGACCAGCTTTGCATCGGGATTGAGCGCCCGGATGATCTTGCGCACCAGATCGCGCTCTTCCGGCGCGACATCCGACACCTTGTTCAGGACGACGACATCGGCGAACTCGATCTGCTCGACCAGGAGATCGACCAGGGTGCGCTCGTCGTCCTCGCCCGCCGTCTCGCCGCGCTCACGCAGGAAGTCGCGCGAGCCATAATCCTTCATCAGGTTGATGGCATCGACGACGGTCACCATCGTATCGAGCCGCGCGAGATCGGAGAGGCTGGCGCCATCCTCGTCGCGAAACTCGAAGGTCGCGGCGATCGGCAAGGGCTCGGCAATGCCGGTGCCTTCGATCAGCAGGTAGTCGAAGCGTCCTTCCCCGGCGAGGCGACGCACTTCGGCGAGCAGGTCATCACGCAATGTGCAGCAGATGCAGCCATTGCTCATCTCGACCAGCTTCTCGTCGGTGCGCGAGAGCTTGCCCCCGCCCTCCCGCACCAGATCGGCGTCGATATTCACCTCGCTCATGTCATTGACGATGACCGCAACCTTGCGGCCTTCCCGATTGTTGAGGACGTGATTGAGGAGCGTGGTCTTGCCGGCCCCGAGAAAGCCGGAGAGCACGGTGACGGGAAGGCGGGAATCCATTCGGCATCCATTATGTTATGTTACAACATAACATAAACAGCGATGCGAAACATTGGCAAGCCGGTTTCGACCGGGATGGGCTGATGCCCCCTACGGAGCGAGCAGCTTGTCTTCGGAAAACCGGGGAAGCGACGGATCGCGCCGCGCCGTCGCAATGATGCTGTCGAGCAGCCCGGGGAAGCGGCCGTCGAGTTCTCCGCGCCGCAGGCTGATGAAGCGGGACGTGCCCTCCGCCCGGGCCCGGGTTATGCCCGCCTCGCGCAGCTTGGCGAAATGATAGGCCAGCAGCGAGGGGGAGGCGAAATCCGTAAAACTTCCGCAGCGCGCCTCGAACTCCTCGGAGTCGGCCAGCGCCAGGACGATGGCGAGCCGCGTCGGATCGGCAAGCGCGCCAAAGACCGTCGCTGCGTCAATGCCGTCCATGTCGGGATGAAAGATCGGCTTCATGCCCCGGACATAGGAGATTGCGGCACTCCTGACAATATTCAACGTTCATTGAAATTAAGATTGACAGCAGATCGAACACGATCTTAAATTCAACGATCATTGAAATTTTGAAGGAATGTCCAATGGACACGCGTCTCGTCTGGCTCGCCGGCGGCGCCTTCGTCATCGGCACGGGAAGCCTGATGATCACCGGCATCCTGCCGAATCTGGCGGCCGCCTTCGGCACCTCGATCGATACGGCCGGCTTGCTGATCTCGATCTTCGCCGTCGCCTATGCATTAGGCTCCCCGGTCCTTTCCACCCTGCTGGGCGACGTCGACCGCCGGATGGTCCTCGCCGGCTCGCTCAGCGTCTTCGCCCTTGCCAATCTGCTTGCCGCTTTCGCGGCGAGCTTCGCCTGGCTGATGGTCGCGCGCATCGCCATGGCGCTCGCGGCCGGCGTCTTCATGCCGTCGGCCAACGCGGTCGCGGTCGCGCTGGTCTTACCGGAGCGGCGTGGCCGGGCTATCGCGCTGGTCACGGGCGGCATGACGGTTTCGCTGATTCTCGGCGTCCCGCTCGGCACCGCCATCACCTCCTATGGCGGCTGGCATCTCGCCTTCCTCCTGGTCGCGTTCATTGGCGCCCTTGGCGTCGCCGGGCTGCTCCTGAACCTGCCTGACGACCTGCCGCGCGGCGCCAATTCGCTCGGCGAGCGCCTGCAGGTCGCTCGCCGCGCCGATGTGCTGCTGGCGCTCGGCACCACCGCGCTTTGGACCACCGGCGCCTTCACGCTCTACACCTATGTCGCGCCCTTCCTCGCGACCCATGCCGGCATCAGCGGCCCCTGGCTCAGCGCCGCCCTGATCGTCTCCGGCATCGGTTCGGCCATCGGCAACCAGGCTGGTGGAATGGCGAGCGACCGCTTCGGCCCGGAGCGCACCCTCACCCTCGTCCTCACGGTGCTCGCATTGGCGCTCGCCTCCGCCTCGCTCATGGCGATCACGCTGCCCCCCGCGGCGGCCGTCTTCGTCGCTCCGGCGATCCTCTTCGTCTGGAGCATGGCCGGCTGGGCCGGGCACCCCTCGCAGATGTCGAGGCTCGCCGCGATGGCGCCCGACGCGACCGTCGTCGCGCTCTCGCTCAATGCATCCGCGCTCTATATCGGCATCGCCGCCGGCTCGGCATTGGGCCAGCAGACCCTGCGCCACGGCGCCTCATGGCAACTCGGTTTCGTCGGCGCGATGTGCGAGATCGGTGCACTTACCCTGCTTTGGATCTCCATCCGGCGACGCCGGACCGCGCGTCGCGAACTGGAAATCGGCAGGGTCCCTGTGGCGACGTCTGTGCGTTGAAGAGAGGTAAGCGCGCTTTTCCCTTCCTTCCGCGGCAACCTCCCTCTATAGCGAGCGCCTAGCATTCATTCAGGCGCTCGCTGACTCCCCTTTCCTCGCGGACGGGGATCCTTCCGGCGCGCGCCCGCACAAGCACTGGCCGGACCCATGCCCAAGCGCACAGACATCAAGACGATCCTCATCATCGGCGCCGGCCCGATCATCATCGGCCAGGCCTGCGAGTTCGACTATTCCGGAACCCAGGCCTGCAAGACACTGAAGGCCGAGGGCTACCGCATCGTCCTGGTCAATTCGAATCCGGCCACGATCATGACGGATCCGGACCTCGCGGATGCCACCTATGTCGAGCCGATCACGCCCGAGATCGTCGCCAAGATCATCGAGAAGGAGCGCAACGTCCTGCCCGGCGGTTTTGCGCTGCTGCCGACCATGGGCGGCCAGACGGCACTGAACTGCGCGCTTTCGCTCAAGAAGATGGGCGTACTCGAGAAATTCGATATCGAGATGATCGGCGCCACCGCCGAAGCCATCGACAAGGCCGAGGACCGCGAGCTGTYCCGCGAGGCGATGACCAAGATCGGTCTCGATACGCCGCGCTCGCACCATGTCAGGACGCTCGGCCAAGCCCTCGAGGCGCTTGACGACATCGGTCTGCCGGCAATCATCCGCCCCTCCTTCACCATGGGTGGAACAGGCGGCGGCATCGCCTACAACAAGGGCGAATTCATCGAGATCTGCGAGCGCGGCATGGACGCTTCGCCGACCAGCGAAGTGCTGATCGAAGAGAGCGTGCTCGGCTGGAAGGAGTACGAGATGGAGGTCGTCCGCGACAAGGCGGACAACTGCATCATCGTCTGCTCGATCGAGAACATCGATCCGATGGGCGTCCATACCGGTGATTCGATCACCATCGCCCCGGCGCTCACGCTGACCGACAAGGAATATCAGATCATGCGCGACGCCTCGCTGGCGGTGCTGCGCGAGATCGGCGTCGAGACCGGTGGCTCGAACGTGCAGTTCGCGGTCGATCCTGCCACCGGCCGGATGATCGTCATCGAGATGAACCCGCGCGTCTCGCGCTCCTCGGCGCTGGCCTCCAAGGCGACCGGCTTCCCGATCGCCAAGGTCGCCGCGCGCCTTGCCGTCGGTTACACGCTCGACGAAATCGAGAACGACATTACCGGCGGCGCGACGCCGGCCTCGTTCGAGCCGACGATCGACTATGTCGTCACCAAGATCCCGCGTTTCGCCTTCGAGAAATTCCCCGGCGCCGAGCCGACCCTGACGACCGCAATGAAGTCGGTCGGCGAAGCGATGGCGATCGGCCGCACCTTCCAGGAATCGCTGCAGAAGGCGCTGCGCTCGCTGGAGACCGGACTCGACGGCCTCGATGAGATCGAAATCGAAGGTCTGGGCCAGGGCGACGACAAGAACGCGATCAAGGCCGCCCTCTCCTCGCCGACGCCAGACCGTCTGCTGCAGGTGGCCCAAGCGATGCGCTTCGGCTTCACCGACGAGCAGATCCACGAAAGCTGCAAGATCGATCCTTGGTTCCTCGAGCAGATGCGTGGGCTGGTCGAGACCGAGGACAAGGTGCGCAAGTACGGCCTGCCGACGACGCCCGGCGCCTTCCGCCAGATCAAGGCGATGGGCTTCTCGGACAAGCGCCTCGCTGCGCTCGCGAACCTGACCGAGGCCGAGGTGACCCAGCGCCGACATGCGCTCGAAGTGCGGCCGGTCTTCAAGCGGATCGACACCTGCGCCGCTGAGTTCGCCTCACCGACCGCCTATATGTACTCGACCTATGCCATGCCCTTCGCCGGCATGCCGGCTGACGAGGCCAACCCGTCCGACCGCAAGAAGGTGGTCATCCTCGGCGGCGGCCCGAACCGCATCGGCCAGGGCATCGAGTTCGACTATTGCTGCTGCCACGCCTGCTACGCGCTGCGCGATGCCGGCTATGAGACCATCATGGTCAACTGCAACCCGGAGACGGTTTCGACCGACTACGACACCTCCGACCGACTCTATTTCGAACCGTTGACCGCCGAGGACGTGCTCGAGATCCTCGAGACCGAGAAGCGCAGCGGCACGCTGCATGGCGTCATCGTCCAGTTCGGCGGCCAGACCCCGTTGAAACTGGCGAATGCGCTCGAAGAGGCCGGCATCCCGATCCTGGGCACCTCGCCCGACATGATCGACCTCGCCGAGGACCGCGACCGCTTCAAGCGCCTGCTCGACAAGCTGCATCTGAAGCAGCCCAAGAACGGCATCGCCTATTCAGTCGAACAGGCGCGCATGATCGCGGCCGAGCTCGGCCTGCCCTTCGTCGTGCGTCCGTCCTATGTGCTCGGCGGTCGTGCCATGGCGATCATCCGCGACGAGCCGCAGTTCGAGGACTATCTGCTCGGCACGCTTCCGAGCCTGATCCCGTCCGAGGTGAAGGCGAAATACCCGAACGACAAGACCGGCCAGATCAACACGGTGCTCGGCAAGAACCCACTGCTGTTCGACCGCTACCTCTCGGACGCGATCGAGGTCGATGTCGACTGCCTCAGCGACGGCAAGGACGCCTTCATCGCCGGCATCATGGAGCATATCGAGGAGGCCGGTATCCACTCGGGCGATTCGGCCTGCTCGCTGCCGCCCCGTTCACTCTCGCTGGCGACCATCGCTGAGCTCGAGCGCCAGACCAAGGCCATGGCGCTGGCGMTCGATGTCGGTGGGCTGATGAACGTGCAATACGCCATCAAGGACGGCGTCATCTATGTCCTCGAGGTCAACCCGCGCGCCTCGCGCACGGTGCCCTTCGTCGCCAAGGTCATCGGCGAACCGATCGCCAAGATCGCAGCGCGCATCATGGCCGGCGAGAGCCTCGCGAGCTTCGGGCTGAAGCCCGCTGCTCTGACCCATGTCGGCGTCAAGGAAGCGGTCTTCCCCTTCGCGCGCTTCCCCGGCGTCGACGTGCTGCTCGGTCCGGAGATGCGCTCGACCGGCGAGGTCATCGGCCTCGACCGCTCCTTCGACATCGCCTTCGCCAAGAGCCAGCTCGGTGCAGGCTCCAAGGTACCGATCAAGGGGACTGTGTTCGTCTCGGTGCGCGACGCGGACAAGCCGCGCATCGTGCCCTCCATGCGCATCCTGTCCGATCTCGGCTTCCGCATCCTTGCCACCGGTGGAACGCTGCGCCTGTTGCAGGAGGAAGGCATTCCAGCCGCCAAGATCAACAAGGTTCTGGAAGGCCGGCCGCACGTCGTCGACGCAATCAAGAACGGCGAGATCCAGCTCGTCTTCAACACGACGGACGGCCCACAGGCACTCGCGGATTCACGCTCGTTGCGCCGCACCGCCCTCTTGCACAAGGTGCCCTATTATACCACCTTGGCCGGAGCGATCGCGGCTGCCGAGGGCATCAAGGCCTATTGCAGCGGCGATCTCGAAGTACGATCGCTGCAATCCTACTTCGTCCGCGCCGCCTGAACGGCCGCGCGGCCGAAGCAGTTCTGAAAACGATCGGAAGCTGAACGCAGGCCGCGGGGGACGCGGCCGGCGGGTTCTGGCTTTCGGAATTGGGACGAGAAGATGGATAAGGTTCCTATGACGGTGGGCGGATTTGCCGCCCTCGAGGTCGAGCTGAAGCAACGCCAGCAGGTCGAACGTCAACGCATCATCGCTGCGATCTCGGAAGCGCGCGCACTTGGCGATCTCTCCGAGAATGCCGAGTATCATGCGGCCAAGGAGGCACAGTCCCTCAATGAGGGTCGGATCCTGGAGCTGGAATCGCTGATTGGGCGGGCGGACATCATCGATGTCACCAAGCTCGGCGGCGACACGATCAAATTCGGCGCGACCGTCCATCTGATCGACGACGACACCGAGGAAGCCAAGATCTATCAGATCGTCGGCGAGCCGGAATCCGACGTCCGCTCCGGCAAGGTCTCGATCGGCTCGCCGATCGCGCGCGCCCTGATCGGCAAGAAGGTCGGCGATTCCGTGCAGGTCAACACCCCCGGCGGCGGCAAGTCCTACGAAGTCGTGAGCGTCAGCTTCCGCTGAGGCCTCCGGGGGCATAGAATTGATGCCCCCGGACGATTATCTCGTCGGTGATGCATTGGCATCGGGAGATACAGTCATGACCACCCGTCGCGCGTTTCTCATGTCATCATTGGCGGCCACGGCGCTCGCGTCGTCGCCGCTTGGAGCCGCATCGGCGCTTGCCCAGGCGCAAGGTCCGATCGGCGGCATCCATGTCGATGTCTCCCGCCTCGTCGAGCAAGGCTGGGGGGCCAATGCCGGCACGATCAAAGCCGGCATGGAACGGGAACTTCGGACCGCCTTTGCCGGCGCCATCCAGCGCGGAGGGCCGGTTCTCGTCGTCAAGGTCCGCGGCATTTACCTGACGAGTTACGCTGGCAATGGCGGCGGCCGTTGGGGCGGTGGCGGCGGCCAGAACAACGACAATCTCGACAGTGAGGCGGTCCTGGTCGGCGCAGGCAATCGCGTGCTTGCGTCCTATCCGGTGCTCTCGACGATTTCCGCCAGCTATTCGGGTCCCTGGTATCTGCAGGATATCGATCAGCGCCGCATCGTCAGCCTGATCCAGAACAACGTCGCTTGGATCAAACGTTACGTGGCCGGCTGATCTCGTTCACACGGCCGGGATTGTCGTTGCCGCGTATGGCGCCGCACTCGGTGGCGGCGTAGTTCATTGCTTCAGTTGCGCCCCTGCGGAATGCAGTACGATGTCCCTGTCCGACAGGAGAGAGCCATGCTGAATCGTCGCGCCGTATTGGCCGCCGCACTCGGCGGCACTGCCTCTGCCTTGTTCGCTGTCTCGGTCCAGGCGGCCGCAGGCGGCGTGCGCGTCGATGTTTCCCACCTTGTTCAACAGGGCTGGGGTCCCAACGCCGCCCTTGTGAAGGCAGAGCTGGAACGCGAACTTGCCGGCAGCGGCCGCGCGGGCTCGACGCTTGTCGTCTCGGTGCTTCGCATCAACATGCCGAGCTATTCGGGCGGCGACGCGGAGGAAACCGGCGGCACTGTGGACGGAATGGAATCCGAAGCCCGGCTGATCGCTGCCGATGGACGGGTTATCGCAAGCTACCCGATCGTTTCGTCTTCATCAGCCTCATCCGGAGGCGCCTGGTTCGAGCCCGGCTTCGACAAGCGCCGGCTCGCGGCCCTGGTCCGGACCAACGCCGCCTGGATCAGACGCTATGTCGGCGAATGAGCCGCGGGCCGCCTGATCTCGAAGGCGGTCTTGCTGCGCGAGAACCCGCAGGCCTCGTAGAAACCGAGCACCGCTTCGTCCTTTCGCCCCGTCTGCAGCATGACCTTGTAGCATCCTGCCGAACAGGCCTGCTCGACAGCGGCGCCGATGACCCGCTTTCCAAGCCCCTGGCCCCGAAACCGCGCGTCCGCGACGACATTCTCGATCAGCGCAAAGGGGCTGAGGTTCCGGGTGAGATTCGGCACGACCACGATCACGCAACTTGCGATGGCGGCTCCGCCCAATTCGGCGATGTGAACCGTGATCAGGTCGCTGCCCAGGATCCGGTGCCAGGTCTCGGCGGCCATTTCGGCATTCGGGCGCGGGTCATCGCGATTCAATTGCGCATAGAGCGCCAGGATGGACGGCAGATGCTCGATGCCCGCCTTGCGGATCGCGATCTGCAYCCGCCCCCCGCTAGATCACGCTGCGCTTGGACGAAATCGTCCAAGCGCAGCGTGATCGATTCTCATAGATTAGAGCATGCTTGATGCGAAAAGCCGTTGCCACTTTTTCGCAGCATGCTCTAGCCGAACGGTACGATCGGCTCGTCCTTGACGCGGTCAAGCGCCAGGGCCGTGCGCACATTGCGGACATTCGGCAGCGCAGTCAGCTCTCCGACGAAGTCCTGAAACGCCTTCAGGTCAGGCGCCACGCATTTCAGGATGAAATCGATGTCGCCCGAGAGCGTCCAGCATTCGCGCACGGCACCCCACTTGCGGATGCGCTCCTGGAATATCGCGAGATCGGCCTCGGCCTGGCTGGCGAGATGCACGAAGGCAAAGCAGACGACCTCGATCCCGAGCTTGCGCTCATCGAGTTGCGCCCGATAGCCGGTGATCAGCCCCGCTTCCTCGAGAGCCCGGACACGCCGGAGGCAGGGCGGCGGCGAGATGCCGACCCGGCTCGCCAACTCGACATTGGTCATGCGCCCGTCGGCCTGTAATTCGCGCAGGATACGCAGATCGATTTCGTCGAGTTTGGAACGCACACAGATCCCCAGAGCAAAGTCGCGCTGGTGTAGACGCAGCTCCCACGCGATACAAGGCATCCCAACCACTGCCGCGGAGCCTGCTCTTGCCAGTTGAACCGATCCCGACGATCTGGGTCCTCACCGACGGCAAGGCTGGCGACGAGATACAGTGCCTTGGCGTCGCCGAACGGCTCGGCATCACCCCAGAGATCCGGCACATCGCCCCCGGTCGCCCCTGGAGCTGGCTGATGCCGCGCGGGCCGATCGATCCGCGCGAGGCCTCCCACAGACCTCAAAGCCCGATCCGCCCGCCCTTCCCCGACATCGTCGTCGCTTCTGGCCGCCGCGCCGCCGCCTATTTGCGTGCTATCAAGAAGGCCTCGAAGGGCAGGACCTTCACCGTCTTTCTCAAGGATCCGAGAATCGGAACGGGCGCAGCCGACCTGATCTGGGTCTCCGAGCATGATCGCCTGCGTGGCCCAAACGTGCTCGTCACCGTGACATCGCCGCACCGGCTCTCCCCCGGCCAGCTCGCTCAGGCCAGGCAGAGCCCGCCGCCGGCCATCGCCGCCCTGCCCCGACCGCGCGCTGCGGTCATGGTCGGCGGCGACAGCCGGCATCATAGCTTCCAGCCCCATGACATCGTCCGTTTCGCGAACGCACTCAATGCGCTCGCGGGCTCGGGCGTGGCGCTAATGGGCTCGCGCTCGCGACGTACGCCGGATGCGCTCGACAAGGCCATTGCCGAGGTCTTCGCGCGCCATGGCGGCTGGTGGTGGGATGGCACGGGCGCCAATCCCTATGTGCCGCTGCTCGCCAATGCCGATACCGTGGTCGTCACCGCCGACTCGACCAATATCGTCGGCGAGGCTGCAGCCACCGGCGCCCCCCTCCTCGTCTTCGAGCCGCATGGCGGCCACAGCAAATTCGCTCGCTTCCTCGAGGCGCTGAAGCGGCAAGGCGTTGTGCATCATTTCGAGGGACGGCTTGATGGCACCCGCTATGACCCCATAGACTCCACCGGCGTCATCGCGGAAGCGGTGCGACAGGGCTGGTTGCGGCACCGCGCCGAACTCGGCCTCGCCTGAGCGTGAGCGGGCCTGGGCTTGCGTCCGCCGCACGAGACCGTATCTGACGGAACGAGGACGCAGCGCCACGCTGCGCGAAAAGGACCGAAACCATGGCTCATACCCATGCCCGCGTAATGATCATCGGCTCGGGCCCCGCCGGCTATACCGCCGCGATCTATGCGGCCCGCGCGCTGCTTGAACCGGTGATGATCTCGGGCTTCCAGCCTGGCGGCCAGCTGATGATCACCACCGATGTCGAGAACTATCCGGGTTTTGCCGACGTGGTTCAGGGGCCGTGGCTGATGGAGCAGATGCGCGCCCAGGCCGAGCACATGGGCACCAAGATGGTTTCCGACCATATCTCGAAGGTCGATCTGTCACAGCGCCCGTTCCGGCTCTGGGGTGATGGCGGCGCCACCTATAGCTGCGATGCCCTGATCGTGGCCACCGGCGCCCAGGCGAAGTGGCTGGGTATCCCCTCGGAGCAGACCTTCCAGGGCTTTGGCGTCTCGGCCTGCGCCACCTGCGACGGCTTTTTCTTCCGCGGCAAGGAAGTGGTCGTCGTCGGCGGCGGCAATACCGCGGTCGAGGAAGCGCTCTATCTCGCCAACCTTGCTGCGAAGGTCACGCTGGTGCACCGGCGCGATTCGCTGCGGGCCGAGAAGGTGTTGCAGGATCGCCTGTTCAAGCATCCCAAGGTCGAGGTCGTCTGGGACAGCGAGATCGCCGAGATCTGCGGCGGCACGCAGCCGCCGTCAGTCACACATCGCCCGGCACGACGCAAACCAACATCCCCGGCGTTTTTGCCGCAGGTGACGTCACCGATGAGCATTACCGCCAGGCTGTGACGGCTGCCGGCCTGGGCTGCATGGCCGCGCTCGATGCCGAAAGATGGCTTGCCGCCAACGTCACGGAACAGCGTGAAGCGGCCGAATAGGCCGAAAAAGACAACCCATCACGATTGTTGATGGGTTGTCTCACGAGATTCAGTGTGAAAAGAGGCCCCGTCGGCAAAGCAATCGTTGACGTTCCTGCGTTTTACCCCCCAACATGCACGAAACGCATAACGGGGGAACCGCGGTGGATTGGGACCGCATCAGGATTTTTTATACCGTCGCAGAATCCGGCAGCTTTACCAAGGCTGGCGACGTACTTGGTTTGAGTCAATCCGCCGTTAGTCGGCAGATTGGCGCGCTTGAGCGTGAGCTGCGTGCACCGCTGTTTCACCGCCATACGCGCGGGCTCATTCTCACCGAGCAGGGCGAATTGCTCTGGCGCGCGGCACGCGAGATGACGCAGCGCCTGGAGCGGACGCGCGCCCAGCTTTCGGAGACGCGCGAGCATCCATCGGGCGAGCTGAAGGTCACCGCGACACGCGGTCTCGGCGGCCATTGGCTAACCCCAAGGCTGGCGGAGTTCCTCGATCTCTACCCGGACATCAAGGTTGACCTCATCCTCACCGATGAGGAACTCGACCTCTCGATGCGCGAGGCCGATATCGCGATTCGCCTGCGCCAGCCGCAGCAGCCGGACCTGATTCAGCGCAAGCTCTTCACCGTGCATTTCCACGTCTATGGCTCACCGGCCTATATCAAGCGCTTCGGTGAGCCGAAGAGCTACGAGGATCTCGACAATCACCGGCTCCTGTCCTTCGGCAGCACCTCGCCGTCCTATCTGACCGCCGTGCACTGGCTCGGAACCCTGGGCCGCGAACAGCGCAACCCACGCCCGATCCATCTCACCGTGAACAACATCACGGCGATGAAGCGGGCAGTCGACAGCGGCGCGGGCATCGCGGTGCTGCCGGACTATCTGATCGAGACCGGCTCACCCCTCGTCCAGCTCATGCGCGAGACTGAGATGCCGCAACTCGAAAGCTATCTGGTCTACCCGGAAGAGATGAAGTCGGTGGCCAGGGTGCAGGCATTCCGCGACTTCCTGATCCAGAAGGCCCAGCGCTGGACCTACTAAACGGCCGGATGCCCCGGCTATGCGCGCAGCGCGGGTATCCCGCGCTGCGGCGGACGCATGCTTTCAGCCATTTAGGCTAAAATTTGTCGCACATGATGATAGGTCATGCAGTTTCCGCATAGCGGCCCCAAGCTATGCTGCATTGCAAAACGGCACGTGCTGCCCGATATAGCAATCACGGTTGTTCGGAACGGGCTCCGCATTCTCCTCCCGGCGTTGAGTTCGTTCCAGCCGTTCCCCTCTGAGATGTTTGGCGGTAACGCCGGATGTTTCAAACTTCAAAGGCCAGCTCCCTCGGGACGCTGGCCTTTTTTTCATGCGTGGTTATGCAGCCCGGCGCGCGAGCAGGCCCGCAAGTTCGGCGAGTTGGTCGATGAAGGCCTGCAGGAAGGCGCGGGTCGATTCATCGGGGACATCGCCGGCCTCGTCGACCAGATTGGGCTTCAGGCCGATATAGGCCTCGCCGCCCATAACCAGCGCACCAAGATTGCCAAGAATCACCCGCAGATGCTGCTGCGCTATCGCGGCACCGATCGCTCCCGGGCTTGTGCCGGCGATGGCGACAACCTTGCCCCGCCAGGAACTCTTGCCATAGGGCCGCGCCGCCCAGTCGATCGCATTCTTCAGCAGCGCGGGAATCGAACGGTTATGCTCAGGTGTAACGACGAGAACGGCGTCGGCAGCCGCGATCTCGTTCTTGAGGCGCGTCGCGCTTGCCGGCCAGTTCGCCTCGAGATCCTGATTGTAGAGTGGCAGATCGTCGATCGTGATGACGCTCGCCTCGAAGGCGCCGGAGCCGAGTCGCGACAGCGCGACGGCGAGCTTGCCGTTGATGGAATCCTTGCGTGCGCTGCCAATGATGACGGCGAGCTTCAACTTTGCCATGGGAGATTTCCTTGGTTACAAAAAGAGACCAAGGCTCAATAAATGCCTATGTCAAAGCCACGCAAGGAGGCACAATTTTGTCACCAGAGAACCTGCATGTGCCTCACGAGTGCCGCGCCGTTGGCGAGATGCTGTCCCGCGTCGGCGACAAGTGGACGATGCTGGTCGTAGACCTGCTCGGCGGAGGGCCGAAGCGCTTCACCGAGATCAAGCGCGCGCTCGGCAGCATCTCGCAGCGCATGCTGACGCTGACGCTGCGCAATCTGGAGCGCGACGGCCTCGTCACGCGCACACAGTTCCAGACGATTCCGCCACGCGTCGATTATGAGTTGACCGAACTCGGGCACTCACTGCGCTATCCCGTCAAGGCGCTCAGCGATTGGGTCGTCGCGAACCGGCGCGACATCACGGCCGCGCGGAGCCGCTTCGACGAAGCGCAGGAGCCGAAGCGCAAGCTTCTCAAACTCGCCTGAGAGAAAAACTCAGCGCCGCCGCGCTTCCAGCGGCAGCGAATCGAACAGGCTCGGCACATCGCTGGTGCGCGCCTTMTCGATCGTCAGCATGCGCAGCTTGGTCTCCACCCCGCCATCGGCTGAGAAGCCGCCGGTCTTGCCGTTGGCCGCCAGGACGCGGTGACAGGGCACGATGATGGGAAAGGGATTCTCTCCCAACGCGACGCCAACAGCGCGCGCTGCGCCCGGCTCTCCGATCCGCGCCGCGACTTCGCCATAGGTCAAAGTTTCGCCTGGCGGGATGCTCAGGGCAACGGCATAGACCTTTCGGTTGAAGGCCGAGAGACCGTCCATCTCGATAGGCAGGTGAGCAAGGTCCCGCTTCTCTCCCCGCAGCAATGCCATGATCGCGCCAATCGCATCCTGCACGAACGGCGGAGCAGCGCTTTCGACAGCCTCCGGATAGCGCCGAGCCAACCGCTGGCGGGCTCGCGCCTCATCCTGCTCCGGCAGTTGCGCACCGATCAGGCGTTCGGCATTCCAGACCAGCGCGCAGGCGCCGATTGCCGTATCGAACAGGCAGAAACCCTGGCTCATCACGCCTCCCGACGGAAGCGGCGGCCTCAGACGTAGAGCCGCTCGCCTTCAAGCCCTTTGTACATCGCTGCGACCTGCTCGCCATAGCCGTTGAAGAGCAGTGTCGGTCGACGCTCGCGCGAACCGAGAACCTGCTCGCTGGCCTGGCTCCAGCGTGGATGCGGCACCTCCGGGTTCACATTGGCCCAGAAGCCGTATTCCGACGATTGCAGAGCCTCCCAGAAGGTCTTGGGCCGCTCGGCGACGAAGCTGATCCGCGCAATCGACTTCACCGATTTGAAGCCGTACTTCCACGGCGTGATCAGGCGAACCGGCGCACCATGCTGATTCGGCAGTGGCTTGCCGTAGATCCCCGTCACCATCAGCGTCAGGTCGTTATTCGCCTCCGCCATGGTCAGCCCCTCGGTATAGGGCCAGGGATACCAGCGTTGCGTCTGCCCGGAGGCGACGCGCGGGTTAAGGAAGGTTTCGAACTTGACGTATTTGGCACTCGAGAGCGGTTTCGCCAGCGCCACCAGGGCCTTCAGCGGAAAGCCGGTCCAGGGCACGGCCATTGCCCAGCTCTCGACGCAGCGGAAGCGATAGAGCCGCTCCTCAAGCGGCATCTTGCGGACGAGATCGTCGAACCCGATCTCGAATGGCTTCTCGACCATGCCGTCGATCGCGATGTTCCAGGGCCGCGTCGGCAGCTTCTTCGCCGCACTGACGACATCCTTGGACATGCCGAATTCGTAGAAATTATTGTAGTTCGCCGCCAGCTCCTCGTCGGTCACCGGCCGGTCGAGCGTGTAGCTCGCATTGCGCTTGGCAGGATAGAGATCGAGCGTCGGATCCGCGCCTTGCGCGGCTGCGATCTGGGGCAATGTACTCCCGGCGATCAGCCCCGCGCTCCCGCCGAGAAAGGCCCGGCGGTTCATGGCGATATGTTCGGGAGTGGCCTGGCTTTCGGGCAATTCCCAGCCAGGGCGGCGTTTGATCAGCATCGACGGACATGCTCCGTTTCAGAGAGCGAAGCTTAGTCCACAGATGAGCTTCAAGTGCAATTCACGAGGGGGAGAGGCATCGGGCCCCTCACCGCATGGCTCCATGCATCCCGGCCCAAGCGAAGCGCAGGACCGGGATGACGTCGGAGTGTTTGGAGTGGACGCGTCAGCCGCGCGCTTCCAGCGCCTTGACGATCGCATCGCCCATCTCGGCGGTCGAGACGGCATTGGCGCCCGGCGCGGCGATGTCCTTGGTGCGGGTGCCGGCGCCAAGCACATCGGCGATCGCGCCTTCGAGCCGGTCGGCCGCCTCGATGGCGCCGAAGGAGTAGCGCAGCGCCATCGCAAAGGAGCCGATCATCGCGATCGGATTCGCCAGGCCCTTGCCGGCAATGTCGGGAGCCGAGCCGTGGACGGGCTCGTAAAGCGCCTTGCGCTTGCCGGTGGCCGGATCTTCAGCACCAAGCGAAGCGGAGGGCAGCATGCCGAGCGAGCCGGTCAGCATCGCCGCGACGTCGGAGAGAATATCGCCGAACAGGTTGTCGCAGACGATGACGTCGTACTGCTTCGGCCAGCGCACGAGCTGCATGGCGCAATTGTCGGCGAGCACATGCTCGAGTTCGACATCCCGGTAGTCCTTGGATGTCGAGCCCCTCGACCACCTCGGGCTTGAGCGAGGAGGCGGAAGCCAGCGCCGGATAGCAGATCGCAGGCCGCAGATTCGCAAACAGGCCAAGATCCTTGCGCAAGCGCAGCAGGCCGGCTTCGGGGCGATGCTGATAGGGCACATCCGCCCATTTCGGGCCGCCCACAGCGCCGAACAACACCGCATCGGCATCCTGGGCGAGCTTCATGTCGCCTTCCGAGATCGCCGCCTTGTGCGCGTCATAGGCAGCGCCGCCGACAAGTCCGCGCTCGATGGCGAAGGAGGCGAGGCCCTGCCTCTCGAACCAGCCGACGATCTTCTCGACCTGGCCGGTCACTTCGGGGCCGATGCCGTCGCCCGGCAGGAGGAGGAGCTTGTGGGTCGCCATGGTCGCCTCACGCGTTTGTCGGATATTGYTGGGGCCAGAGCGGCCTTGCCGGGCTGATTAGGCGGGGAACGGGAGTGACGCAAGCGCAGCCGCGGGGCAGCGCGCCTGCGCGGCAAGCAGAAGCTGTACGATCGGCACCAGCATCGAACCGCTTCACTCCGGCCGGAGTGAAGCGGAGAGCTGGAAGCCGTCGCAGAGCGCGACGATGGTTTCCGGATCGGAGCCGCTAGCGCAGTGCCTTTGGCATCAGCCAGTATCCCGACGGCAACGGGTGCTCCGTCCTCAGGCCTTCTTCTCCATGTTCCAGAAGAACTGGACGGGCGAGAGCACCATGCCGGTCAGGCTCTYGCGATAGGCCATTGGCTGCTGCACCAGCCCCGCCGGCGCATAGGGCACCGTCTCGAAGGCGCGCTTCTCGATCGAGGCGGCCAGCTCCTTCTGCTTGGCCACATCAGGCGTTGCAATCCACTGATCGCGCAGACCTTCCAGCGTGGCATCCTCCGGCCAGCCGAACCAGGCGGCAGGGCCATTGCTGCGCAACAGCGGATGCAGCGCGGGATTGAGCACGTCGGCGCCCGACCAGAGCGTGTGGAACACCGACCAGCCGCCCTGGTCCGGCAATCCGCGGTTGGAGCGCCTGCCGATGAAGCTGGCCCAATCGGTCGCGACCAGATCGACAGTCATGCCGAGCTTCTTCAGCAGTTCCTGTGTCACCAGGCACTGGTTATAGGCGATCGGCTGGTCGGCGGGTGCCAGCAGCAGCACCTTCTCGTTCTTGTAGCCGGCCTCCTGCAGCATGGCCTTGGCCCGCTCCAGATTGTTGCCGAGTGCAGCCTGTCCGCCCGCTCCGGTCGACATCGGCGAGCCCGGCGTGAAGAAGGTCTTGCACTCCTTGTAGTAGTCCTTGCTGCCGACGACCGCCTCCATGTAGTCGGTCTGATCGATTGCCATCATCACCGCCCGTCGGATGCCGGGATTGTTGAAGGGCGGCTGCAGATGGTTGAAACGCATCAGCAGGATCAGCCCGAGCGGCACGTTCTCGATCGCGATCTCGGGATTGCTCTTGAGCAGGGGCAGGAGATCGACCGGCGGCTGTTCGTACCAGTCGACCTCGCCCTGCATCAGCGCGCCGACTGCGGCTGAAACCTCGGTCAGCGGCAACCATTCGATACGGTCGATCTTGGCGACCTTGCCGCCAGCGGCCCAGGACGGAGCCTCCTCTCGTGGCCTGTACTTGGCGAAGCGCTCATAGATCGCGTTCTGGCCCGGCACCCATTGCTTGTCCATGAAGCGCCAGGGTCCGGAACCGATCGCCTCCGTGATGTTCTTGGTTGGCTCCATCATGGCCACGCGCTCGGGCATGATGAAGGGCACGTTCGAGGAGAGCTTGCCGAGCGCGTCCGGCAGCATCGGGAAGGGCTTCTTCAGGCGGATGGCGAAGGTGCGCTGGTCGACGACATCGTAACCCTCGACGAATGTCGCGAAAGTCTGCCCGAAGGCATCGCGCGCCGACCAGCGCTTGATCGAGGCGATGCAGTCCTGCGCCCTGACCGGCTGCTCGTCATGGAACATCAGTCCGTCGCGCAGATGGAAGGTCCAGCGCAGCCCGTCCGGCGCAGTCTCCCAGCTCTCGACCATTTGCGGCTGGATGCGGAACTGCGCGTCCGTCGCAAACAGGGTATCATATATCAGATAGCCGTGATTGCGGATGACATAGCTCGTGGCGACGATCGGATCGAGCGAGGGCAACGGCGTCGACGGAATGAAGCGCAGCGTATTGGCGCGCGACTGCGCGCGCGACGGAAATCCAACGAGGCTGGAAGCGGTTAAAGCGGAACTTCCGGCCAGAATCTGACGGCGATTGAGTCGCATGCGGCATCCCCTTGCTCTTGAGCTTTCGCGCCTGGCGCGCCTGCTTTCTGTTAAGCAAGAGATATACCAGCATGATCATGCGGCCAGACGCAATGCCCCTTGCGATGGCCCGGCGGCATCAACTGGACTCGCCCCGGCCCGCTCGCTATTCCCTTGACCGTCTCAACGGGGTGCCCGGCGATTTCGGGCTGAGAGGGAAGCGCAGGGCTTTCAACCCGTCGAACCTGATCCGGATCGTGCCGGCGGAGGGATTGAGCATTGGCGTCTCGCAACCGGAGACCGCCTTCCCTCTCGACCGTCATGGCCTGCCGTCGAATGCATGCGGGGTGACGCCATGAGCTTTCTGAACAACCGGTTGACCCGGATCGCCGCCGCGCTCTCGGCGCTCCTGCTCGCGACGCCGTCCATGGCCCAGGAGAAACCGGCACTGACGGTCTACACYTATTCCTCCTTCACCGGGAAATACGGTCCCGGCGCGAAAGTGAAGGCGGCCTTCGAGGCGCAATGCAGTTGCACGCTGAACTGGGTCGCAAGCGATGATGCCGGCTCCCTCGTCGCGCGCCTGAAGCTGGAGGGTGAAGCGACCAAGGCCGATGCCGTGCTCGGCCTCGACATGAACCTTGCTGCAGAAGCCAAGGCGACGGGACTGTTCCAGCCCCATGGCCAGGATCGTGCCGCGCTCACTTTGCCCATCGCCTGGACTGACGATACCTTCCTGCCTTTCGATTGGGGGCATCTCGCCTTCGTCTATGATTCAACCAAACTTGCCGCGCCGCCCACCAGCCTGAAGCAGCTTGTCGACGATCCGAATGGGCCAAAGCTCGTACTGCAGGACCCGCGCACCAGCGCGCCCGGGCTTGGCTTCCTGCTCTGGATGCGATCCGTCTACGGCGATGGCGCCGACGCCGCCTGGACCAGGCTCAAGCCGCGCATCGTCACCTTCACCAAGGGCTGGTCGGAGGCCTACGGACTCTTCCTCAAGGGCGAGGCCGACATGGTGCTCTCCTACGCGACATCGCCGGCCTATCACATCGGCGCCGAGAAGAAGACGCAGTACAAGGCCGCCCCCTTCAGCGAAGGCCACTATCTGCATGTCGAACTCGCCGGCATGACGCGCACGACGCGGCAGCCGGAACTCGCCAAACGCTTCCTCACCTTCACGCTTTCGGACGCCTTCCAATCGCTGATCCCGGAAGGCAACTGGATGATGCCGGCGAAACAAGCGACAGGTGGACTGCCGGCTTCATTCGCCGATGTCATCAAGCCGGAACGGACCTTGCTGTTCACGCCGGACGAGGTGCGCACGCAGCGCCGAACCTTCATCGACGCCTGGCTCGCCGCAACGAGCCGCTGAGGCCTTGTTCCGCCCGGCCACGCTCACCGCGCTTGCCATCCTTGCGCTCGCCGGCGCCTCGCTCGCCGGGCTGGCGCGAGCCGGCGGCGACGTCGCGGCCCTGTCGCCGCTCGGCCCCTATCTCGCTCGCCTCGTCGCAGGAGCGACCGTCCAGGCGGGCCTGTCGATGCTGCTCTCGCTCCTGCTGGGCACGGCACTGGCGCTTGCCTTGCTGCGCCGCCGCTTTCCAGGCCGCAACCTCCTGCTCGCCGTGCTGACCGCCGCAGCCGTCGCGCCGACGATCGTGATCGTCTTCGGCGTCATCGCGATCTATGGCCGTTCCGGGCTGCTCGGCGACCTGGCGCGCGCCGTCGGCGCCGAACCACCGGCGATCTACGGGCTCCATGGTATCCTGATCGCGCATGTGCTGATGAATACGCCGCTGGTGACGCGCACGCTGCTTCAGGCCTTCGGCCGCGAACCTGGAGAGCGGAGGCGCTTGGCCTCGGCGCTCGGCTTCTCCGCCGCCTATTGTTTCCGGCATCTCGACTGGCCCGTGATCCGAAGAGAGGCCCCGGCGCTTGCCACCTTCGTCTTTCTGCTCTGCTTCACGAGCTTTGCCGTCGTGCTCTCGCTCGGTGGCGGCCCTGCCAATGCGACGCTGGAAGTCGCGATCTACGAAGCGGTCCGTTTCGAGGCCGATTTCGCCCGCGCTGCCGCTCTCGCCGGACTCCAGCTTGTGCTCTGCCTCGGACTTGCAACTGCGCTCGCCGCACTCGTGCCGGCGGCCCGCGACGAGGCAAGTGCCGAGCGCCATGCAATGCGCCCCGATATCCTCGCCCCTTGCCTGCGGCGGCTGGACTGCCTTGTTCTCATTCTGGCGACGGCGTGGATCGCACCGCCTCTCCTCAGCATCGCAAGCGGCCTCGCAGCCGTACCGATGCTCGCGACCGCCGAATTCGCATCGGCTGCCGCGACGAGCGCGGCGATCGCGCTTGGCGCTGGCCTCCTCGCCTGCCTGTTTGCCGTACTGCTCGCCAGCGCCGCGCGCGGACGCCGGCCGCGCCCGGGACTTCCCGACCTTGCCGCCTTCACCATGCTTGGCCTGCCGCCCTTCGCCTTCGTGGCAGGACTGTACGTCCTGACCCGCAACCTCGCCGATCCCGCAATGCTCGGTCTGCTGCTTGTGCCGCTCGTCAACGCCCTGATGGCACTGCCCTATGCCTATCGGCTGCTGGCACCGCCACTCGCGACCAGCGCCGAGCGCCATGGAAGACTGGCAGAGAGCCTCGGCATTGCCGGCTGGACCCGGCTGCGTCTCGTCGAATGGCCAGCCCTGCGCGCACCGCTGGCGGCCGCCTTCGCCTTTGCCACGGCGCTCTCGCTCGGTGATTTCGGCGTCATTGCTCTGTTCGGTGGCGGCGAGCTCACCACCTTGCCCTATCTGCTGGCGAACCGCCTCGGCGCCTATCGCATGGATGAAGCGGGAGCGCTGGCGCTCGTGCTGGTGCTTTCCGCCGGGGGGTTCGCCTACCTGACCGAGCACTGGAGTGCGCGTCATGCTTGAGCTGGCGGGCCTGTCCCTCAACTATCCCGGATTCGAGGCGCGCTACGACCTCGTCATTCCAGCGGGCGCGCTCTGCGCCGTCATCGGCCCGTCAGGCGGCGGCAAGACCACGCTGCTCCATGCCATCGCCGGCTTCGAACAGCCTGCGGCCGGAACCCTCCGCTTTGCCGGCGCAGATCTGCTGCCGCTCGCACCAGCCAGACGACCGGTCTCGATCCTGTTCCAGGATCACAATCTCTTCCCGCACCTCACGGCAGCTGAAAACGTCGCGCTTGGACTGAAACCGTCCCTGCGGCTCGACGCGTCCGAGCGCGAGCGCGTGGCAGCTGCGCTGACCGCGGTCGATCTTGCCGGCTTCGCAGCCCGCCGACCGGCGGAACTCTCGGGCGGTCAGCGTCAGCGCGTCGCCCTCGCCCGCGCCCTCCTGCGCGGCAAACCGCTGATGTTGCTCGACGAACCGTTCGGCGCACTCGACCCCGGGCTACGCCGCGAGATGATCGAGCGCGTCGATGCGCTGCGCCGCGAACACGGCCTCACCGTGCTGATGACGCTGCACACGCCGGAAGAGGCGGCCGGCCATGCCGACCTCTTTGCCTTCGTTAGGAATGGCCGCGTCGAAGCATCCGGCCCGTGGACGGGCCTGACGGCGTCGGACGGACCAGAGCCTGTCAGGCGCTTCCTGGGCATCTGAAGCGTGCCGTCCCGACTAACCGCGCAGCCGGGCCGTAATTTCGATCTCGATCTTCATCTCGGGCTTCAGTAGCCMGGATACGACATATATGCCGGCCGCTGGCCGGATCTGCCCGAAGATTTCGCCGCAGACGGTGAGAACCGGTTCGCAATAGCTGCGATCCGTGACGAAATACTGCGCGCGCACGACGTTGGCGAGTGCAGAGCCCGCTTCGGTCAGGACCGCGTCCAGCGTCCGGAAGATGTTGCGCGCCTGTTCCGCCGGATCCTCAGGCATCGTCATGGTGACATAGTCATAGCCCGTCGTGCCCGAGACGAAGACGAGGTCGCCATCGACCACCGCGCGCGAATAGCCGAAGGCGAGCTCGAACGGCGAACCGGTGGATATCAGCCGGCGCTTCGGATCCAGCATCGTCATCCCCGTCCACCCTTGAGCGCGCGCAACACCTTGGCGCCCGGCCGGCCGGTCTGCGGCATGCCGATCTGCGATTCGATTTCCTTGATGGCCGCCCTGGTCAGCGAACCGACGGCACCGTCCGGCTCGCCGACATTGTAACCCCGCGCGCTCAGCAGGCGCTGCAATTCGCGACGCTGCTCGCGCGAGAGCGGCGGATCGTCGGTCGGCCAGTCGGCCTGGATTCCCGGCCGGCCGCGGATGCGGTCCGAGAGCAGCGAGATGGCAAGTGCGTAGGAATCCGCACCGTTATAGCTGTAGGCCGCGTCATAGTTCTTGAAGACCAGGAAAGCCGGACCATTGCGGCCGGCCGGCATCAGCAATCCGGCATTGCCCGAGCCGGACAGTCCCGAGCCGTCATATTTGACGATCCCGCGTGCAGCCCAGGATGAGACCGGCTGCTTCGGATTGCGCCCGGTCGGACCGGAATAGCCGTTGGGGACGCGGACCTCGTAACCCCAGGTCGCGCCAGTCACCCAGCCGGCCTTGGCCATGAAGTTGGCGGTCGAATGCAGTGCGTCGGGAATCGAGTCGACGAGATCGCGCCGTCCATCGCCATCGCCATCGACGGCTAGACGCATATAGGTCGAGGGGATGAACTGGGTGTGGCCGAAGGCACCGGCCCAGGAACCCATCAGGCGGTCGGCCCGGACATCGCCGCGCTGGATGATCTTCAGCGTCGCGATCAGCTCACCCTTGAAGAACGCGTTGCGACGCGGTGCGAGACAGGCGCCGGTCGAGAGCGCCTGGACGAGGGGCATCTTTCCGCGCGCCTTGCCGAAATCGCTCTCGACGCCCCAGACCGCGACGATGGTATGGCGGTCGACGCCAAAACGCTGCTCGGCCGCGGCGAGGGTCGAGGCATGCTGGCGCAGCATGTTGCGCCCCTCCGCCACCTTCTCCTCATCGACCAGCGTGCCGAGATAATCCCAGATCGGAGTCTTGAACTCCGGCTGGTTGTTCATCGCCTCGATCACCTTCATGTCGGGCGTGACGCCCGCCATCGCCCGGTCGAAGGTGGCGCCGGACACGCCCTTCGCTGCAGCCTCCGAACGCAGGCCGGCAAGGCAGGACTGGAAGTCCGCCTGGGCGCCGGACGCGAAGAGGATGAGCGGAAAAGCCAGTTTGAATGCGCGCATGAACCCACCGAAACCCAAGGAATGACGCAAAACTAGGGCCGAATGGTTAAAGGAGATTAACCATGCGCGAACTGCGCGCAAAAGTCGCAAAGGACGGCTATGGCAGGGGCCTGACCTGATTCGAGGCGATGCCGCCCATGCCTGTCGCCACAACCGAGCTCCTCGGCTTCACCGCAGCCGCGCTGACGACCCTGTGCTGGCTGCCCCAGGCCTGGCACACGATCCGGACCCGAGACACACGCGCGATTTCGCTCTGGACGCAGATATTCTTCGCGCTCGGGATTAYTCTCTGGCTGGTCTACGGGCTCCTGCTGATGTCCTGGCCGCTGATCGGCGCCAATGCCGTGACATTGGTGCTGGTCCTCACCATCCTGACCATGAAGCTGCGCTACGGCTGAACCGGCTCTATCGGGAACCCCTCATGCTGGTTAGGCTTTCTGTAGACACAGCCTCGGACCGCCAATCCCCATGCCAGCCCTCTCCCCCGCCCATCTCCTGCCGATCGCCATGCTGATCGGTTCGAATGTCTTCAAGACCTTCTCCTGGTATGGCCATCTCAGCTACAAGAGCACCGCGATCTGGCTCGCCATCCTCGCCAGCTGGATGATTGCACTGCCGGAATACATGCTCGCCGTCCCTGCCAACCGCATCGGCAATGCGGTCTATTCCGCCGCCGAGCGGAAGACGATGCAGGAGGTCATCACCCTCACCGTCTTCGCCGGCTTTTCCATGCTCTGGCTCAAGGAGCCGCTCGGCTGGAACCATGCGATCGGTTTCGCGCTGATTGCGGCCGGTGCCTTCTTCATCTTCCAGGGCAAGGCGTAAGCAGGATGGCCAATCTCCCTTCGCCCGGACATCCCGCGGTCTCCGCCTATCTCGCCAATGGCTATGACGGCGTCGTCGGCATGTCGTCGCGCTTTGCCGCGGCGATCTGCGCGCGGCTGCTGCGCCTGCAAACCGAGGAAGGGCTGCATGGGCCGGTTGCCGAGATCGGCGCCTTCGAGGGACGCTTCTTCATCGCTCTCGCCCATGCGCTCGAGCCGGGCGAGGTCGCTCTCGGCATCGATATCTTCGAGTGGCCGAATCCGGAGGTTGAGCAACGCTTCGAGGCGAATTGCCTGAAGCACGGCATCGCCCCCGAACGGCGCGTCACGATCAAGGGCGATGCGGGAGCGATGGCTCCAGCCGACCTGCTGAAGCACACCGGCGACGCGAAGCTGCGTCTCATCCACATCGACGGCGAGCATTCCCGCCTGGCGCTCGCCAGAGATCTCGCACTCGCCACCGCCTGCCTGGCCGATGGCGGGCTGATCGTTCTCGATGACATGCTTCATCCCGGCTACCCGACGTTGATGGTCGCGGTGCAGGCCTATCTCGATGCACACCCTCAGATTGTGCCGCTCTGCATCATCGACCGTGAGACGATTGTCGGCGCCACCAAATTCGTGCTCTGCGAGCAGCACTGGTTCGAGCGCTATCAGGCTCGGATGCTCGATATCTTCAAGGAGCAGATCTGGCCACTGGGCGCCGACTTCGAACCGCATTGGTGCCTGGTGCTGTCGCTCGACACCCGGCTGGCGGACATCACCTGAGCTGCCGGCGCACTGCCTGCCGTATGTCATTCCGGACACGCCGCTATAGCGCTGCCGTCCGGCACGTCGGGGTCGGTGCCGGGCTCAAGAATGGTTTCCGGCCTTCAGCTTCGCTGCGGCCGGGATGACCGTATCACTCCCGACCACCTAGGAAGACTGCCGTGAAGAAAGCGATCCTCGTCGCCCTATCCATCTTGAGCCTCTCGACGCCGGCGCTCGCCGGCCCGACCTGCAGCCCGAGCGACGACCGCGCCAGGATCCTCGCCTCCGCCAGCACAGGCGACGTCCACCCAACCTGGCGCGGCGGAAAACATGTCGGTTACGGCTGGTCGCTGCAGGTCAAGCGCAACGCCCGCGACGACGCCGGTACGTCCTATTATGTCGGGGATCTCTATGACACGCGCGGTCAGCTCTCGACGCGCAATGCCTTCGTCATCGAGAACGAATGGGATTGCGGTCCCTGACGCGCCCGCTCCGGCGCTCACCGCGCCGGCCTGACCCGCAGGATCTTGCCGTTGGCATCATCGCTCAGCAGGTAGAGATAACCGTCGGGGCCTTGCCTGACGTCACGAATGCGCTCGCTGAGCGTGGTCAACAGCCTCTCCTCGCCGGTGACCGTCTCGCCCTGCGTCGAGAGGCGGATCAGCATCTGCCCGGCAAGGGCGCCAACGAAGAGAGAGTTTTTCCAGGCCGGCCAGATTTGCCCGGTATAGAAGGTCGCGCCGGACGGCGCGATCGACGGGTCCCAGTAGAACAGCGGCTGCTCCATACCGGGTTTCGATGTGCCCTCACCGATCTTCGCGCCGGAATAGTCGATCCCGTAGGTGATCACCGGCCAGCCATAGTTGAGCCCGGCCTTCGGCGTGTTGATCTCGTCGCCGCCGCGCGCGCCATGCTCTGCGGTCCAGAGCTGCCCGGTCTCTGGATGCAGCGTCGCGCCCTGCACGTTGCGGTGGCCGATCGACCAGATCTCCGGTTGCCAGCCCTCCTTTTTTGGATTGCCCGCCGCCGCCTTGCCCTCCGGGCTGATCCGCAGGACCTTGCCAAGGTGATTGCCCGGGTTCTGCGCCTGATCCCGCTGGCTGAAGCGGTCGCCCACCGTGACGAACAGCGCGCCCGTCCGGTCGAAGACCAATCGCGAGCCGAAATGCATGTTGCTGTTAATCGTCGGCATTTGCCGGAAGATCACGCTCATCCCTTCGAGCGCGGTGCCGCTTGCATTGAGACGCCCGCGCGCGACGCTGGTGCCGTTTCCATTGGCGCGCGGCTCCGCGAAGGAGAGATAGAGCAGCCGGTTCTGGGCAAATTGCGGATCGAGCGCGACATCGAGCAGCCCGCCCTGCCCGCGTGCCATGACGCTCGGCACACCCGCGATCGGCCGCGAAATCTCGCCCGCGGCGGAAACCAGCCGCAACCGGCCCGGCCTTTCGGTCACGAGCATGCGCCCGTCAGGCAGGAAGGCGAGGCCCCAGGGATGCTCCAGACCGCTCGCCACCGTCTCGACGACCAGCTCGCCCGCGCTCGATGGGAAGCGCTGCTGGGCATCGGCCGTCGCCGACAGTGCCAGGGCTGAAAGCGTGGCGCTGAAGCAGGCGGCAAGAACGCTGTGGCGCATGGAACTCTCCCTGTCGTAGCGGAACGTCAGTGAGGCAAAACGCGCGGAATCACCACTCGGTTGCTTCGAGTTCACGCCGAAGTGAAACGATCGCCTGGGTCTCGTCGAGCGCGACGTCGTCGCTGGTCACGGCCTGGCCGGCCGCGACATCCCGTTTGAGCTTGACGCCATGCGCGAGCCCGATCGGCAGGGCGCGGACTTCGCGGCTCGCCCGCGCCGGCATCAAGCGGCCATAGACCGTGTATCCGCCCTCCCCGTCCAGCATCTCGCCGGCCTTGAGGTCACGCTTGGCCACTGCAGCAGCGTCTCCGCGCCACTCGCGGGTGCTGCCAGTCGGCTCGCCGCGCAGGGCCGCGTTGAGGACCGACATCGAAAGCTCCAACCCGATCAGGTGGAACGGCTTGTACATCGCCGCATATTGGCCGGTGGAATCGGTCGGCAGGCCGTATTGCTTGAAGCAGGCCGCGGCGTAGTCGTTCGGCGCCTTCAGCACGACATAGACGCCCCAGCGCAGGTCGCGAAACACAGGCCGCCCGTCACGCTCGAGCGAAGACACCACTTCGACCATGCCGTCGCGATCGAGTTGCCCCCCGACCGCCTTCGGCCGCAGCACATGGGCAAGGTCGTCGACGCCGACGGGCGGGAATGCGAGGCCGGCCTCCGGCACATCGAGCCCGCAGGCATTGGCGATCGCCGCCATCTCTATCGCCGACTTCGTTCCATCGAGGAAGGAGTTGAACATTTGCGGGTTCATGCCCGCCGCCTTGGCCGCCTCGGGCGTCAACCCGTAATGGGTCCAGACATCGTCCGGCGTGACCTGATGGTAGGCCGGCAGATATTTCGTGCCCTTGCCAGCCGCCGCAACCGTGAATCCGGTCGCACGCGCCCAGTCGACCATCTCCGAGACAAGCGCCGGCTGGTCGCCATAGGCCATGGAATAGACCACGCCCGCGGCCCGAGCCCGGGTCGCGAGCACCGGGCCGACCAGCACGTCAGCCTCGACATTGACCATCACCACATGCTTGCCGGCGGTGATCGCCGCCAGTGCATGGTGTGCGCCGGCGGCCGGATGGCCGGTTGCCTCGATGACGACCTCGATACCGTCCATCGCAGCCGCCTCGGCGCCGTCCGCGACATAGCGGGTCGCCTCGATGCGGGCCTCGTCCCAGCCGACCTGCCGGCACGCGCGCTTCGCCCGCTCGGGATCGAGATCGGCAATGACAGCGACCTCCAGCCCCGCAATATGGGGCACCTGCGACAGGAACATCGAACCGAACTTTCCGGCCCCGATCAGTGCGACGCGTACGGGCCTTCCTGCGTCGCGACGGGTGGCGAGAAGTGGCATCAGGTTCATGACGACGCTCCGGTGTTCAATGATCTCGGGCAGAGTCACCCGCGTCGAGCCGGCAACAGCGACGCCGCCAGCCCGGATCCGTCATGGGATGCGAYGGATTGGGGGCTCGAGCGGCCAGGCCACATGCCCGGAATGACGGAGGCGGACTGAACGATAACGCCGGTTATTCCGGCTTCACGCCGGCATCGGCGATGATCTGCTTCCAGGTCGCGATCTCCTGGAGGTGATAGGGCTTGAACGCGGCGGGATCGCGCACCTTCAGCGTGAAACCGAGCTTGAGGATCGCCTCGGTTATGGCAGGCTTGGCGATCGAGGCCATGACTGCCTTCGAGAGCGTGTCCAGGATCGGTTGCGGAACCGCGGCAGGTGCGAAGAAGGCCGCCCAGGAATCGGCGTCGGCATTGCTGACCCCCTGCTCGCGCAGGGTGGGGATATCCTTGGCGCGCAGATTGCGCTCCGGGCTCGCCAAAGCCAGCGCGCGCATGCTGCCGGCGTTGATCTGCTCCAGCACGCTCGGCAGCGTTGAATTGGCGATGTCGATGCGCCCGCCGATGATCTCCTGCACCAGCGGCGCGGCGCCGCGGAAGGGCACATGCGTCATCTTGGTGCCGGTGCGCTGCATGAACAGCTCCATCGCCAGATGCGAGCCGGAGCCGACGCCGGTGGAGCCGTAGTTCAGCTTGTCGGGATCCGCCTTGGCCAGCGCGATCAGCTCGGCAATGGTCTTGGCCGGCAGGTCGTTGCGGACGACGAAGGCGTGCTCGAAGGCGCCCACGCCGCAGAGCGGCGCAAAATCCTTCACCGCATCGTAGCCAGGCTCCTTCAGCAGGAACATGTTGTTCCCATGCGTCTGGTTGTTGCCGAAGATGAAGGTGTAGCCGTCCGGTTCCGCCTTGGCCACGGCGCGCGTGCCAACCGCCCCCGATGCACCGGCACGGTTGTCGACCAGCACGTTCTGGCCGATCGAGGTCGAGAGATCCTGCGCGACGAAGCGGGCAATGGCGTCGGTCGGTCCACCCGCCGGATAGGGAACGACCAGCGTGATCGGCTTCGACGGGAACGTCTGCGCCCGAACGATGGCCGGAGCAAAGGCGGCACCGGCAATGATGCCGAGCGTGGTGCGGCGGGTCAGCGACATGAAGGTCCTCCGGGGTGCCCGATTTGGAGACTGGGCTTGTCGCGAGAATTACGGGCAAAGGCGCCATGCGTCCAGCGGCAGGTGCCGGCGCCGCGGGAGGCTGTAGCCTGCGCTCAGCGAGCAACGGGGAACGAGCCGCCCATGACCATCCGCATCGAACGCGACGGCAAGGTCGCGACCGTCATCCACAGCCGCATCGAGGCCCGCAACGCGATGGATCCCGACAGCGCCGAAGCGCTGACGGCCGCCTTCCGCGAACTCGACGCCGATCCTGAAACCGGCGCGATCGTGTTCTGGGGCGAAGGCGGCGCCTTCTGCGCCGGCTGGGACCTGAAATATGCGCAGGCCTTCACCGATGCGGAGCGCTTCCGCACGGAGATCGTCGATGGACTGGCTTTTCCCCATGGCGGTGGCCCGGCCCCACGCGGCCCGATGGGCCCCTCGCGGCTGGAGATGGGCAAGCCCGTGATTGCCGCCATCGAGGGCCCGGCCGTCGCTGGCGGGATGGAACTCGCACTTTGGTGCGATGTCCGGATCATGGCCCAGGACGCCTATTTCGGCGTCTATTGTCGGCGCTGGGGTATCCCGTTGATCGACGGCGGCACCGTGCGCCTGCCCCGCCTTGTCGGCCAGGGCCGTGCGCTCGAGATCATCATGACCGGGCGCAAGGTCGCAGCCGACGAAGCCCTGCGGATCGGGCTCTGCGAGACAGTGGTCCCGCGCGGAGAAGCCCGCGCCGCCGCCGAGGCAATGGCGCAGCAGATCGTCCGCTTCCCACAGGGCGCCATGCTGGCCGACCGCCACAACGCGATTGCCGGGCACGGCCTCGGCGTCCGCGAGGCGCTGGCGCGGGAATGGGCTGGAGCCGTCGAGACCATCGTCAAGGAAGGTGCGGCCGGAGCCGGACGCTTCGCCGGCGGCAAGGGGCGTGGCGGCGACTTCGAGGATATTTGAAGGCTGCCTCTGTCTCGGCCGGGCCGGAATGGCACGCGGTTTCCGCTCGGTCGCCAGGCCCTACCCGCCGAACCCCGCCCGCTTCAGCCGCTGCACCGCGACGTCGAGTGCCTGCAGGAAGGCTGACCGGTCCTTCTGCGAGAAGGGTTTCGGCCCGCCGGTCACCGCCCCGGCGGCACGCAGATCCTCCATCATGTCGCGCGTCGCCAGCGCCATGCCGATCGAGGCTTCGGTGAAGGGTTTGCCTGTCGGCCMGATGACATCGGCTCCGGCCTTGATGCAGCGATCGGCAAGCGGGATGTCGGAGGTGATGACGATCGCACCGCGCGCCACCCGCTCGGCAATCCAGTTATCGGCAGCATCGAACCCGTCGGATACGATCACCCGTTCGATCCAGCTCTCCCGCGGCACCATCATGAAGCTGTTGGCGACAACGAAGACCTTGAGCCCATGCCGCTCGGCCACGCGATACACCTCCGGCTTCACCGGACAGGCGTCGGCATCGACATAGATCGCGATGGTGCTGGGGCTTGGTTCCATGGGGGTCAGCGCATCGCAGGGAACGGCAGGGCATGCAAGGACGGCTTTATGCCGGCCTTATGCGGCAGCGCGTCTTCCACATCGCAAGCTTAGCGGGAGCGGACCTACATCTCGACCATCGATGGAGGTCGAGATGACGACTGATACCGCCTACGCCCATACCTCTCACCAGCGCCGCGCCCGCGCGGTCTATCGCACCGTGGCGAAGAAGCGGCCGGCGACCGGCCTGCTCGCGGCAGAGCTTGCTGCACTGGCCTGCTTTGCGCTCGCGGCCGCCGGCTTCATCGGCCTGCGCGCCTGGCTGTTCCTGCCGAATTGAGCGCTGCGACATGGGACAATCCACGCCGGTCCAGCCGCTCGAAGGAGCGAGCCATCTCTTCCTTGTCGGGCAGTCGAAGCACGGTTTCTGGGTCGCCCGCGACCTCGAAGGCCAGTCTGAAGGCATTTTTCGCGAGAAGAAGGATGCGGTCCGCTTCGCCATGTTCGAGGGCGGCCATCCCAACGCGGTGATGCTCTCGCCCAACGCGGTCGAGCCCAGCTTTGGCATGGGAGTACGCTGATCCTGATCCAGTCTGACGATGCCGTATCTGCTTCGGCCGGGCGCAAGCCCGGCCGCTTGCTTCATGACACCGGCCATTCCCTTTGGGACCACATCTCGACCGTTGAAGCGGCCTACCGAAAGAACCTGCAACGGCCGATGGACCGGCGACTTGAAAGGGAACTCTACGCCATCTTCCTTGCAGCAGCCGGGGCGCTGATCGATCAACTCGTCGAGGTCGGCATCGACGATCCCGGCGATATCGCCCGGCGGCTGAATCGTCGCGGCTTTCCCTGCTGGGGCCGTCCGCGCTGGAGCACGGGAAGCGTCGCAACGATTACGCGGCGCCGGCGCATGGCGGAGGCGCATGATGATGTCGCCCAGGCATCAACCGGGCGACGCGAGATATCCCGAGAAACCGCGTGCACTTCGGCCGGCGCTGGCCTAGGCTCGAACTCTGCTTCGATGTGACAGAGTCCGGCTACCGCCCGGGCCGACCGCGGCAGCCGAAAGCCGGCCGCAGAATGACCGAAGACAGCACGAGTTTCACTGCACAGCGCCGCTTTCGCGCAACCACTCCGAGTATGTCGGTATCCGACCAGGACTGCCGATCTGCCCGTTGACCTGAGAAGGGGCGCAGCCCGCGCCCCTCGAAGCGAGGAATGAGACGATGGCAAAGGGTGAACAACGCGGCAACCGCGAAGCCAAGAAGCCGAAGAAGGACAAGCCGAAGGTCTCGGCAGCGGCCCCTTCGACCTTCGCTGCCGTGGTCGCAAAGGCCGCGGCTCCGCAAAAGAAGAAGTGAGGCGCCGGCAGCCGCTGCCCTGCCTCGCAGCGCCGGCTTTTCCCGACCGCAACGCACCGCCGACAGGACACAGATGATACGCTTCAGGACGATCGAACCGGAGGCGGCGGCGAAACTCACTGCGCCGTCGGCAGCCTCCRCTCAGCCCGCATCAGCCAAGGCCGGGGCACTGGCGGCTGGCTCCAGCAGTGCTGAGGCAGCGGCACAGGAGCTGCCTCAGCAGAAGCCCGTCCGGGCGAAGAAGCAGGGCGCAGCCCGGCTCTTCGACGAATAGCTCCGGGGACCTGCTCGTCAGGCCTCGATGACTTCGTCGGTCCAGACCCTGAAACCGACCAGCGTGTTCGGCCCGAAGGTGGTCGTGATGGCGACATCAGCCGCGTCGCGGCCGCGCGCGATCAGCACCCGGCCGATCCGCGGCACGTTATTGCGCGGGTCGAACATCTCCCAGCCACTGCTCAGGTAAGCCTCGAAGGACGCTGCGAAATCGCCCGGCGGAAACGGGGGAGGCGTGCCGACGTCGCCGAGATAGCACGTGCAATAACGCGCCGGGATGTTCATCGCCCGGCAGAACGCGATCGCGAGATGCGCATAGTCGCGGCAAACGCCACGCCCCTCGCGATAGGCCTCCGACGCCGTCCGCGTCACGCTCGCATCATTGTAGTCGAAGGCGATGCGCTGGTGCACGAAGTCGCAGATCGCCTGCACACGCGGCGCGCCCGGCAGCACATGGCCGAAGAGCTGCCAGGCCAGATCGAGCAAGCGGTCGCTGTCGCAGAAGCGACTGGCGAGCAGAAAGACCAGGCACTCCTCCGGCAACAGCTCGACCGGGACCTGCCCTGCGTCGTGGCGGAGCGTTTCAGGCAGTCCGCTGTCGTTGATCACGGCATCGGCCGAGATTCGCACGCGCCCTTGCGGCGCCACCAGCCGGCTGCACCAATTGCCGAAACCGTCGCGATAAGCGCTGACGCGGACCGGTGGATCCAGGCGCATGTGGTCAGGCTCGTCCAGCTCGGACACCCGGCTGAAATGCACATGCAGCATCAGGATCATGGGGGTTGGTTGCGGAAAGTCGTAATCGAGCTCGTAGCCGATCCTGAGTTTCACGTGATGCCTTCTGCGCGACACTCCGCGCTGGTCACTGGTTGCGCCCCCAAAGGGGCGTCCGGCACCATGCACCTTTCGGGCCGGGATGGCACTGATGGGCGTGGCCCTCCCTCGCCAGCCCGTGCGAGGCGCATCATTCACATTGCTGCTGCCAGCCATGACGCACTCTTGCTTGCGGTGCCGGCACGCGCGCCCTAAACCACGCGCGCGCCATGTGGCGCTATCCGAAAGCTCCGCCGGAGATCGATCATGGCCTTTCTTGCCGATGCCCTGAAGCGCGTGAAGCCGTCCGCGACCATCACCATCACGCAGAAGGCGCGCGATCTGAAAGCCCAGGGCAAGGACGTGATCTCGCTTTCGGTCGGCGAGCCGGACTTCGACACGCCCGATAATATCAAGGAAGCCGCCATCGCCGCGATCAGGCGCGGCGAGACGAAGTACACGCCGGTCTCCGGCATTCCGCAGCTGCGCGAGGCGATTACCCGCAAGCTGAAGCGCGAGAACGGCCTCGACTACAAGCCGAGCCAGACGATCGTCTCCACCGGCGGCAAGCATGTCATCTACAACGCGCTCCTCGCCACCCTGAACCCCGGCGACGAGGTCGTCTGCATCTCGCCCTACTGGGTCAGCTATCCCGAGATGGTTGCGCTCTGCGGCGGCACGCCGACCTTCGCCGAGACCCGCATCGAGAACGAGTTCAAGCTCCAGCCGGAGGATCTCGAGAAAGCGATCACCCCCAGGACCAAGTGGGTCATCCTGAACTCGCCTTCGAACCCGTCGGGCGCCGCCTATAGCCATGCCGAGATGAAGAAGCTCACGGATGTCCTGATGCGCCATCCTCATGTCTGGGTGCTGACCGACGACATGTACGAGCACCTGGTCTATGGCGACTTCCAGTTCGTCACGCCCGCTMAGGTCGAACCCGGTCTCTACGAGCGCACGCTGACCATGAACGGCGTCTCGAAATCCTACGCCATGACCGGCTGGCGCATCGGCTACGCTGCCGGCCCGCAGCATCTGATGAACGCCATGGACCTCGTCCAGGGCCAGCAGACCTCCGGCACCTCGGCGATTTCGCAATGGGCGGCGGTCGAGGCGCTCGACGGTACGCAGGAGCACATTCCGGTCTTCCGGAAGGCCTTCGAGCGTCGCCGCGATCTCGTGGTCTCGATGCTGAACCAGACGCGCGGCCTCAAGTGCCCGACGCCGGAAGGCGCGTTCTACGTCTATCCCGATTGCTCGGCGCTGATTGGCAAGAAGCTGCCGAACGGCAAGGTGATCGAGACCGACGAAGACCTCGTCATGGGCCTGCTCGAGACGGAAGCCGTCGCGGCCGTCCACGGCTCCTCCTTCGGCCTTGGGCCCAATTTCCGMATCTCCTACGCCACCTCGGACGAGAAGCTGGAAGAAGCCTGCCGCCGCATCCAGCGCTTCTGCGCCGAGCTGCGCTGAGCCAGCGATCGTGAATTGCCGCGGGCGCGCCACTCGGCTAGCGCTTGCGGCATGAACCGCCGCTCCTTTCTGATCCTGACGGCCGCCCCGCTCCTCGCGGGGGCGGCCGTGGCGCAATCTGGGCCTCCGTCGCTCTCCGTGCGGCAGGCCTATGACGGAGCCAAGGCCGGCACGCTGATTCTCGTCGATATCCGGACACCAGAGGAATGGGCCGATACCGGCGTGCCGGTCGGCGCCATCAGGTTGGATATGGAGGCCAGCGCCTTCGAGGCGTGGCTTGCCGCGCTACGGCTCGAGAATCCCGGCAAGACCATCGCGCTGATCTGCCGTACTGGAAACCGCAGCAGCTCGCTGCAGCGCAAGCTCGCCGGCCGCGGCTGGCGTGACATTGTCGATGTCCGCGGCGGCCTGCTCGGCAATCCCGGCGACAAGGGTTGGCTGGCCGAGCAGTTGCCGGTGACGGCCTATCCCTGAGATCTGCGGCCCGAAAGCAGGTCCGGCCGCCTTTCGCGCGTGATCGCCTCAGCCTGCTCGCGCCGCCAGCGGGCGATGCGAGCGTGGTCTCCCGACAGCAGCGCCTCGGGCAGCCCCCTGCCCTCCCACTCGCGCGGGCGCGTATAGTGCGGATATTCGAGCAGGCCGTTCTCGAAACTCTCCTCCGAACCGGAGGCTTCCTTGCCCATCACGCCGGGAATCAGGCGCACGCAAGCATCCAGCAGCACCATCGCCGCCATCTCGCCGCCGGAGAGGATGTAGTCGCCGATCGAGACCTCGGTCAGGCCGCGCCCCTCGATCACCCGTTCATCCACGCCCTCGAAGCGCCCGCAGACGATGACGACGCCATCGCCGGCCACCCAATCGCGGACCTGGCGCTGATCCAGCCTGCGCCCGCGCGGGGACATCAGCAGGCGCGGTCTTGGATCGTCGACCGGAACCGCCGCATCGATCGCAGCTGCCAGCACGTCGCAGCGCAGCACCATGCCAGCACCGCCGCCAGCCGGGTTGTCGTCGACATTGCGATGACGGCCGATGCCGTGGTCGCGGATCTGGTGGGTATCGAGCTGCCACAATCCCTTGCGCAATCCCTCCCCCGCCAGGGAAGCACCGAGCGGGCCGGGAAACATCTCGGGATAGAGGGTCAGGATCGAGGCGCGAAAGCTCATGCCGAAGCAAAGCGCAGCGACGGATGCCCGTCCAGCGCTGCGAAATCCCTGGCACTGCCGATGACATTGTCGAAGCCGGAGAAGGCCCCCGCCTCGAGCATCGTCAGGATCGCGACGGCCCGCATGCCGGCACGCTTCGCGGCCTCGACGCCCAGCGGCGCGTCCTCGAAGACGAGGCAGCTTTCGGGAGCCACGCCCATGCGCTCGGCGGCCGCCAGGAACATGTCGGGATGCGGCTTGCCCCGAAACCCCTGCGATGGCGAGACGATCGTGGCGAAGCGCGAGCGCAGACCAAGCGTATCGAGCACGAGGTCGATATTGGCCGGCGGCGCAGCGGAAGCGACCGCCATCGGAATCCCGGCAGTCTCGGCGCGCGCCATCAGAGCGAGCAGACCAGACAACGCCGCGACATGGGGGCGATAGGCCGCGCGATAGAGCTCTTCCTTGCGCAGCCCGCGCGCTTCGAGCTCAGCATCCTCAGCCTCCGGGAAATAGGCAGAAAGGATTTCGAGATTGGCCTTGCCAGCGGTGCGGCTGAAGAAGCTTGCCCGGTCGAAGGCGAGGTTCTCGGTCTTGTGCCACGCCTCCCAGGCATCATCGTGGAAGCGCATGTTGTCGACGATGGTGCCATCCATGTCGAAGATCAGGGCGCGGATCGAGGTTTCACTTGTCATCGACATCCTCGAACAATCCGGCCGGAGGGTCCGCTTCGATCCGTCGCGCCGCGATGTCGATTCGGGGTGTGAAGGCCTTGGTGAACGGCATCAGCACGGAGCGGCCATCCGGAGTGCGGATGTCAAGCAGGTCGCCGGCGCCATAATTGTCGACGGACGTGACCTCGCCGAGAGGCTCGCCTTGCGGCCCGACCACGGAACAGCCGACCAGATCGGCCTGGAGGAACTCGTCCTCATCATCGGCCGGCGGCAGGTTTGCTCGCTCGGTATGGAGCTTGAGCCCAGTCAGGGTTTCGGCCGCCTCGCGGCTGGTCACGCCCTTCAGGCGGGCAATGACCACTTCCTTGGCGGGCCTGATCTCCGCGATTTCGAAACGGCGGCCGTGATCGTCGATCAGCGCGCCATAGGCCGCGATATCGAGCGGATCGGCCGTGAAGGCCTTGATCCGCACCTCGCCTTTGACGCCATGCGGCGCCCCGACGATGCCGAGCGGGACGAGTTCGTTATCAGCCATCAAACGCCATTCCGGGTCACCGCGAAGCGAGCAGCCCGGAACCCATAATCACCAAGGAGTAAAGGAAGAAATCGGCGCGGCCGCCCCGAAAGGCGGCCGCGTCTCAAAAGGTTCACTCAGCAGCTTCAGCCGGAGCAGCGGCCTTCTCGGCCTTCTTCTCGGCGCGCTCCTTGGCCTTCTCGCCGGGAACGGCCTTCGCCGGGTTGTTGCGGGCCGGACGCTTCAGCAGGCCAGCAGCGTCGAGGAAACGCAGGACGCGATCGGTCGGCTGGGCGCCCTTGGCGAGCCAGGCCTTGGCCTTCTCGAGGTCGAGCACGACGCGCTCCGGCGAATCCTTCGCCTTCATCGGATCATAGGCGCCGATCTTCTCGATGAAGCGGCCATCGCGCGGCGAACGGGCGTCGGCGACGACGATGCGGTAATAGGGGCGCTTCTTGGCGCCGCCGCGGGTGAGGCGGATCTTCAGGGACATGATAATCTCCAGTCAGTTCAGGTTTGCAGGCTTCTGTTTCGCAGGCTCGGCAGCCGGGTGCCGGTAGATGCCGACCTCCCAGCCACGGATCACGAAGGGTTTCTCGAATCTGGCGCCGAGACGCTCGGCAACCTGGATCGAGGGTCGATTGTCGGGGTGGATGAAGCTCATCAGCGTCGTCCAACCCAAGTCACGATAGGCATAGTCACGGGCGCGCAGAGCAGCTTCGGTCGCGTAGCCGCGCCCATGCTCACCGGCGAAAAGGCTCCAGCCGATCTCCGGCTCGGGCCAGCCTTCCGGCGAGAGCAGCCCACACCAGCCGACGAGCCGGCTGTCTTCCTTGGCCTCGAGGGCCCAGAGACCGAAACCCAGCAGGGACCAATGGCCAGCCATGCTGGCAAAGCGACGCCACGAATCCTCGCGCCCGCTGGCGCCACCGACGAAACGGGTCAGCTGCTCGTCGCCCAGGAACGCGGCCACGCGATCGAAATCGCCCTTGGCCCAGCCGCGCATCACCAGGCGCTCGGTCTCGAGGACGGGGATCACTTCTTCTTCCCGCCGAACGGATTGCCGCCGAGACCAGGCAGGCCGCCCAATCCGGGCAGTTTCGGCATCATGCCGGCGGGCGGCGTCACGCCCTTGGGCAGGCCGGGGAAACCGCCCGGCGGCAGCGAAGGCAGCCCGCCGCCAGCGCCGAGCTGCTTCTGCAGATCCGCGAGCTGGGCCGGGTCCATCTTGGACGGATCAGGCATGCCCGGCGGCAATCCGCCGCCGCCCATGCCGAACATCTGGCCAAGCTTGCCGAGCATGCCGCCCTTCTGCTTCGACATCGCCTTCATTGCGTCGGCCATACCGCGATGCATCTTGAGCAACTTGTTGATCGACTCTGCCGAGGTACCTGACCCTGCCGCGATGCGCTTCTTGCGGCTGTTCTTGAGAAGGTCGGGGTTCTTGCGTTCGGCCGGCGTCATCGAGTCGATCGCCGCGATCATGCGCTTGAACATCTGGTCGCCCACGCCAGAACTGGCGAGCTGGCTCTGAGCCTGCTTCATCCCGGGCAGCATACCCATGATGCCGCCGAGCCCGCCCATCTTCTCCATCTGCTGCAACTGCGTGCGCATGTCGGAGAGATCGAAATTGCCCTTTGCCATACGCTGGGCGACGGCCTGCGCCTGCTCGGCATCGATCGTCTCGGCCGCCTTCTCGACGAGCGAAACGATGTCGCCCATGCCGAGGATACGATTGGCGACCCGCGAGGGATGGAAATCCTCGAGGGCATCGGTCTTTTCGCCCGTGCCGACCAGCTTGATCGGCTTACCGGTGACGGCGCGCATCGAGAGCGCCGCGCCACCGCGCGAATCGCCATCCATACGGGTCAGCACGATGCCGGTGAGCCCAACGCGCGCGTCGAAGGCACGCGCCGTATTGACCGCGTCCTGGCCGGTCAGCGCGTCGGCGACGAGCAGCACCTCATGCGGGTTCGTCGCAGCCTTCACATCGGCGACTTCCGCCATCAGCGCCTCGTCGAGCGTGACGCGACCGGCGGTGTCGAGCATGACGACATCGAAACCGCCGAGCTTGCCGGCCTCGATCGCGCGGCGCGCGATCTGGACGGMCGACTGGCCGGCGACGATGGGCAGCGTATCAACACCGACCTGCTGGCCGAGGATAGCCAACTGCTCCATGGCAGCGGGGCGGCGCGTGTCGAGCGAGGCCATCAGCACCCGCTTCTTGTGCCGGTCGCTAAGGCGCTTGGCGATCTTGGCGGTCGAGGTCGTCTTGCCCGAGCCCTGCAGGCCGACCATCAGGATCGGCACCGGCGGCACCGAATCGAGCGTGATGCCTTCGCCCTCGCCGCCAAGGGTGTCGATCAGGACGTCGTTGACGATCTTGATGACCTGCTGGCCGGGCGTGACCGATTTCAGAACCTCGGCGCCGACCGCGCGCTCACGTACCTTGTCGGTGAAACTGCGCACGACCTCGAGCGCGACATCCGCCTCCAGCAGCGCGCGGCGAACCTCGCGCAGGGCTGCGTTGACGTCGTCCTCGGTCAGCGAGCCCCTGCGGGTCAGGCCCGAGAGGATGCCGGAGAGTCTGTCGCTCAATGTGCCGAACATGCGGCCCCTTGTCGGTTTTGTACGGCTCTTTCATCCAACAGAACGGACATCACCCCCAAGCGGTTTCGCGCCCGAGGGCGCAGACGCGCTGTCGGGCGTTGACCTCCGGGCTCTCATGGCTCATGCGAGCGGCCCGGTCGGCGGATGCGGTCTCGTCGATGTCGGCGAAACGAATGCTGGGGTTAAAGCGTCAGAATGTGGCGAAAGTCAAGATTGCGGACGCATGGTGGCAATCTCGCCGCGATTGACCGCTAGCTGATCTGACCCGATCAACAACAGAATCGTCCTGATCGCATGACCCGAACCGCCGCTGCCGCCCTTCTCGCCACCGCCCTCCTGGCTGCTGGCTGCGCCACCGAACCACTGCGCACGGGCCCCATCAATCCGAAATCCGCCGAGAAGCTGGCCGCGGTACAGGTCGACCGCGCCGCAGCAGCGCGAATCCTGAACAACTACCGCGCCAGTCTCGGCCTCGGCCCCGTGCGGCTCGACCCCGCGTTGACGGCGATGGCCCAGCGCCAGGCCGACGCGATGGTCGCCGGCAACGCGCTCTCGCACGATGTCGGCGGCAACTTCACGGCCCGCGTGCATGCGGCCGGGCTGAATACGGGCCGTGCAGCCGAGAATCTGGGAGGCGGCTACTATTCAACCGAGGAGGCTTTTGCGGGGTGGCGTCAATCGTCGGGACATGACGCGAATTTGCGCATGCCCGAGGCGACGCGCTTCGGCATTGCGCTGGCAAAGGACCCACGCACTCAGTACCGCGCCTATTGGGCCCTGGTTGTCGCAGCTGATCCGCAGCCCCGTAGGACGGTAGATGCCGGGCCGCTCGTTCCGGTGGAAAGTTTACGCAGGGTTCGCGCTGAAGGTGACAGGCAGATTGCAGGGCGGTAGTTGTCGCGTCCCCCCTTTTGAATACGGATTGCGAGATGCCTTACGCTGCGCCGAAATTGATCGCCCTTGCGGCAGCCTCCCTGTTTGTCGGCCTGTCCCAGGCTCAAGCTCAGGCCCAACCCTGCGCCAGCAACTTCAAATCGGCCGGTGTTCCGATGCTCACCGCCCTCACCTACCGGACCTGGGATCTCATCCCCAACCGGGCGCCGGCCGTGGTGCTGCCCGCGCTTGCCAGGGCCGTGGCGGCCGACGGCTTCGACGGCATCCAGGTCGACAAATCACTCGGCACGATTTCCGCCCTCCAGGAAGTGACCGGATCCGGCCGCCCGCAAACGCTTCGCGTGACCGCACGCCCGAGCGGCAAGGGTACGCGGGTCGACATCGTCTTCACCGTGCAGCCGGGACAGATCGCGGAGGAAGGCGGCACCCGCGCGGCGATGTGCAAATTCATCTCGAGCGCTCGTCGCTGAGGCCGCATTACGCGCCTCGTAGCGGCCGCGGCGGTTGAGGCTGCGGCGGCCTCTTTACAAAGTCTCGCGCCTCGGGATTGCTCGGGCTGCAACCTCGGGAGCCTCGCCATGACCTTCGAAGCCTGGGCCGCCTTCGCGGCCGCAACCGCCGTCCTGCTCGTTATCCCGGGCCCTACGATCCTGCTCGTGATGTCCTATGCCCTGGGCCAGGGCTGGCGCACCGCCTTCCCGATGGCAGTCGGCGTCGCGCTCGGCGATTTCACCGCAATGACGCTCTCGATGCTCGGGGTCGGCGTTTTGCTGGCAGCCTCGGCGACTGTGTTCACCGCGCTGAAATGGGTTGGCGCAGCCTATCTCGTCTATCTCGGCGTGAAACTCTTCCGCGCCGGCGGGAGCCTGAATGCCGAACCCCGCAAGGATGCTGCCTCGGCCTTGAAGATGCTCGGCCATGCCTGGCTGGTGACAGCTCTCAACCCGAAGAGCATCACCTTCTTCGTCGCCTTCCTGCCGCAGTTTCTCGACGCCAAGGCCGATTTCTGGACACAGATGCTGATCTTCGAGGCAACCTTCATCACGCTCGCCTTCGCCAATGCATTGGGCTACGCGCTGATCGCCTCGCGTGCCCGTTCGGTGGTCAGCAATCCGCGTGCGATCGGCCTGTTCAACAAGGCCGGCGGAACGCTCCTGATCGGTGCCGGCATCGCGACCGTGGCGATGCGCTCGGGCAACCACTGACAATGGGCAGAGCCAGCATGCGCGACGGCAAGGACAGCCACACGCTCGATTTCTACGCGAGCGAGGCCGAAGCCTATGCGTCGCGCGGCCAGGAGGCGAGCCGCGCGAAGCTTCAGGGCTTCATGTCGCTGCTGCCGCCCGGCGGACGCGTGCTCGAACTTGGATGCGGCGCCGGACAGGACAGCGAGGCGTTGCTGGCGCAGGGCTTCGACGTCTTGCCGACCGATGGCTCTCCAGAACTCGCGGCACAGGCAGAGCGCCGCCTCGGTCGTCCGGTGGCTGTCCTCCTGTTCGAGGACCTCGCCGAGCATGAGGCCTTTGACGGAATCTGGGCCAATGCCTGCCTGCTCCACGTCCCCCGTGCGGCCCTGCCTGCCATGATCGCACGCGTGCATGCCGCGCTGAAACCTGGCGGCGTCTTCTATGCCAGCTTCAAGGCTGGAGAGCAGGACGGCCGCGATCGCTTCGGCCGCTATTTCAACTACCCGTCGCCCGAATGGCTGCGCGGCGCGTACGGCACTGGGCGCTGGTCCAGGCTCGACATCGTCGAGGAAATCGGGAGCGGCTATGACCGCGAGCCCACCGATTGGCTGCATGTCACAGCGTTCAAGATGCCGTGACGATGCGGTTTCCTGTGGGCGGGGCCCTCTTTCCGGGGCAGGATCGCAGGGCTTGACCCCGCCGCAACAGGCCCCACTTCTCCCGCCATGAACCGCCGCAAACTCCTCTCGCTTCTCGGTGTCTCCGCTTTGCTCAGCTCGACTGGCATGGCCTGGGCCGCATTCTCACGCTCGCGCAACCCCTATTACCAAGGGCCGGTCAGCGAGAATTTCGACGGACTGCGCTTCACCGATGGCCGGCCGGTCAACAAGGGCCTGCTCGACGTCCTGAGATGGCAGACCTCGAAGCGCGAGCGTGAGGCCTTTCCGGCGCATTACCCGGCCCCGACGCAGGACAAGCCACCTGCGCGTGTCGAGGGCCTGCGCATCGTCCATCTCGGCCACGCCTCGTTCCTCTACCAGATCGCCGGGCTCAATGTGCTGGTCGACCCGGTCTATTCCGAGCGCGCCAGCCCCTTCTCCTTCGCTGGCCCACGACGCGTGAACGCTCCGGGCGTCGCCTTCGACGACCTGCCGAAGATCGATGTCGTGCTGATCACGCATAATCATTACGACCATCTCGACCTCGCGGCACTCGACGCGCTCCACCGGCGCGACAAGCCGCGGATGATCATGCCGCTCGGCAACGACACGATCATCCGCGCCCGCAATCCCGCCATCCACGCCGAGGCCTATGACTGGAAAGCGAAGGTCGCCCTGTCCGACGCCGTCTCCGCGACATTGGTTCCGACCTATCACTGGTCGGCGCGCGGCGCGCTCGACCGCCGCATGGCGCTCTGGTGCTCCTTCGTCATCGAAACCCCACTGGGCAAGGTCTTCCATATCGGCGATACCGGCTATCACGATGGCTCGCTCTACGAGCGGCTCGGTGCCGAGCATGGCCCGTTCCGCCTGGCCGTGCTGCCGATCGGCGCTTACGAGCCGCGCTGGTTCATGGGCGACAACCACATGAATCCGGAAGAAGCCGTCAGGGTCATGCTCTCGCTACGCGCCGAGCAGGCGCTCGGACACCACTGGGGCACATTCCAACTGACCGACGAAGGCATCGAGCGTCCGCCCGAAGCCCTGAAGCTCGCCCTTGCGCAAGCGAACCTGCCCGAGGAGCGCTTTCGGCCGATGCGCCCCGGACTGAGCTGGAACGCCTGAGGACGATCTGCTGGCGGCACATCGCGACCGGCTGAGAGCTGCCGGCCGAAGCAAGGCGCTCGCTAAAGCCAAAGCCTATTGCGGTTGCACGTAGACGTTGATCTCGAGGTTCGGATCGCCCGGGTCCTTGAGATCGGTGACATATTCCTCGAGGAAGGCGTCCTTCACCTTGATGTTCTTGGCCTCGAGATAGGCCGTGATCGTCTCATAGGTGGAATCGATGTCGTCATAGGGCGCTGTATGCACGAAGCGCAGCGAGAGCCCGGCCGGGCTCGTGCTCGACCGCACGCCATTGGCGAGCGGCGCCGCACCGTCCGGCGCCCGGTCGACAGGCAGCATCGCCTCGAAGCGGAAGCCGTTATCGTCCGTCTCGATGAAGAGCGTCAGCGGCCGGCCTGCAACCGAAAGCCCCGATCGCGAGGCCTGTTCGCGCAGGATGCGGAAACTCTCGACCAAACGCTGGAAGCCCTGATCCCAGCTCGACTGGCCGGAGATCGCGAGCACCGGCTTGGGCACCAGTTGCACCTCGTCGACATCGCTCGGGTCGCCCGGTTTACCCGCGAGCGTCGCGTTCGGATCGGGCACAACGGTCGACTGCCGCTGCTGCGGTGCGACCGGAGGAGCGGGAAGCGGCGGAGCGGGCGGCGCCTCCGGCGTGGCCGGGGCAGGAACCGGAGGCGGAGGCGGCGCGGGAGGTGGCGGCGCAGCGCCCTGCGGGATCGGCCCACTCGGCGCAGGCTGGCCCGCCGATGGCGGCGGCGTCACGGGCGGCGCCGGCAGCGGCACGGGCGGGGGCGTCAGGCTGTCTGCCGGGGCCTGTGCCGGCGCCTGCACGGGCACCGCCTGGACCGGAGCCGGGCTCGGCGATGCGGCGCCCGGCGGCGGCGCAAGGGGAGCAGCCTCCACCGGCGTGGGCGGAGCCACCCGGGTTTGTGCGATGGCGAGGGAGCCGGCGGCGACGCCTGCGACAGCCAGAATTCCAACCCGGAAATGCCGCATCATCTTAGCCCTGACAGAGAGGAGCGATTCGCGCCCTTGCGCCGCAGCATAGAATGTCCGTGAGCGCGCAGGAACGGCTGGAAGGGTGGCTTTTTCGCGTCAGCTCCCTCATATAGCCGCTCTTTGTTGGACCTGTGACCAAATGAACGCATTGGCGCATCGCCGGTTCCTGAAAATGAACGGGCTCGGCAACCAGATCACCGTGCTCGACCTGCGCGGCACCAGGCTGAAAGTCAGCGAAGCGGAGGCGCGTGCCATCGCCGCGGAGCCGCGCGCGCATTTCGACCAATTAATGGTGCTGCACGATGCGCGCACGCCCGGCACGGATGCCTTCATCCGCATCTACAACACGGACGGCTCGGAAGCCGGCGCTTGCGGCAATGGCACGCGCTGCGTCGCCTGGGCCATGCTGGCCGATCCCMGGATGGGTGACAGCAACCGGAGCGAGCTGATGCTGGAAACCAAGTCGGGACTGCTCCCCGCCTCGCGCATCGACGATCTCGTCTTCACCGTCGACATGGGCCGACCGAAGCTGGCCTGGGACGAGATCCCGCTGGCAGATCCGTTCCACGATACCAGCCGCTTCGAGCTGCAGATCGGGCCGATCGACGAGCCGATCCTGCACACGCCTTGCGCGGTCAATATGGGCAACCCCCACGCCGTCTTCTTTGTGGACGATCCCTACGCCTTCAACCTGGAGCAGATCGGCCCGTTGCTCGAAAACCACCCGATCTTCCCTGATCGGGCCAATATCGAGTTGGCCGCGGTGAAGGCTCCCGATCATATCGTGCTGCGCGTCTGGGAACGCGGGGCCGGCATCACCCAGGCTTGCGGCTCCGGCGCGTGTGCCGCGCTCGTCGCCGCCGTGCGGCGCGAACTGTCGGCGCGCAAGGCGGTGGTCAGCTTGCCGGGCGGCGATCTCATCATCGAATGGCGCGCAAGCGACGACCATGTCCTGATGACCGGCCCAGTCGCGTTCGAGTGGGAGGGCGTGCTCGAGCCGGCGCTGTTCGAAAGCGCGGCTTGATGACGCTCGAAGTCGTCACCTTCGGCTGTCGCCTCAATATCGTCGAGAGCGAGGCAATCAGGACGCAGGCGGAGGCAGCCGGCCTTGGCAACGTCGCGATCGTCAACTCCTGTGCCGTGACGACGGAGGCCATGCGGCAAGCACGCCAGGCCGTCCGGCGTCTCAAGCGCGAACAGCCTGACAGGCCCGTCATCGTGACCGGATGCGGCGCGCAGGTCGAATCCGGCGTCTTCGCGGCGATGCCGGAGACCGCGCGCGTCCTCGGCAACGCCGAAAAGATGCGGGCCGAGACCTGGATATCGCTCGCCCGTTCGAACAGCCTGGCCTCGGACGCCGAGGTCAATCCCGAGGACAAGACGACCGTCTCCGACATCATGCGCGAGACCACGCTGCAGACGCTGTCGCCCAACGCCTTTGCAGCCCATACCCGCGCCTTCGTTCAGGTCCAGAACGGCTGCGACCATCGCTGCACCTTCTGTGTCATTCCTTATGGCCGGGGCAATTCACGCTCGCTCGGCGTCGCAGCGGTCCTCGGCCAGTGCCGCAAGCTGGTTGAGAATGGCGCCCGCGAAATCGTGCTGACCGGCGTCGACCTGACGAGCTATGGCCGGGACCTGCCGGAGCTCCCGACGCTCGGCGAACTCGTGCAGACCATCCTGCGCGCCCTGCCCGCCCTGCCGCGCCTGCGCCTCTCCTCGATCGACGCGGTCGAGGTCGACGATGCGTTGCGCCAGGCCATTGCGACCGAACCGCGGCTGATGCCGCATCTGCATCTCTCGCTCCAGGCCGGCGACGACCTCATCCTGAAGCGGATGAAGCGGCGCCATTGCCGCGAAGACGCCGTCCGGTTTTGCGCGGAGATGCGGGCGCTGCGCCCCGACATCGTCTTCGGCGCCGATCTCATTGCCGGATTTCCGACCGAGGATGAGGCGATGTTCGCCCGCTCGCTCTCGCTGATCGACGAATGCGGCCTGAGCTATGTTCACGCCTTCCCCTATTCGGCCCGGCCCGGCACCCCGGCCGCCCGGATGCCGCAACTGCCCGGCGAGATCGTCAGCGACCGGGCCGCACGCCTGCGCGCCGCGGCACAGGCCGCCCATGCGCGCCATCTGCAGGCCCGTATCGGCCGGCCGCTCAGCGTGCTGACGGAACGCGGCAATACGGGCCGCGCCGAGGATTTCACGCTGCTCCGTTTCGCGCGCGATGTGGCGGCCGGAGAGATCGTCGAAGCCTGCGCCACCGGCGCCAGTGGCAATGCCCTGCTGGCAGCCTGACGGCGAAGGCGCAGAACGGCGCGATCAGTGCACCATTCCGGCTACGCGGTGGACCTGATTGTTGCAGTACCCGCGCGGATTCCAGGGCGTCTCGAGTGGCTGAACCCGGCCTTCGACATCCCGCGCGCGAGCCATGATCGTCACCGGCCCCGCCACGGCAATAGTCAGCATCGTCTGGAAACGGCGCCAGGCGAATGCGCCTTCCGCCGGCTCGAGTGCGACGTCGCACCAGGTTTTGCCGCCATCCGACGATAGGTCCATCGCCGCTATCGGGACCGCTCCGCTCCAGGCAAAGCCGCGAACCGCGAATGGCGTTCCGGCCACAGCCGTGAAGCCCTCAAGGGGCGCCGTGACCAGCGACTTCACAGGCATGTCGGTGAGCACGGCGAACAGGCTTTCGTCTATCGCTTCACCCGGGCGCATCGGCACGACCGGCATGCGATAATCGGTGCCCCGCATTTTCTCGCCGTCATGCTCGCGAGGGCGGATGGTGATCCGGTCCAGCCATTTCTGCCAGGCAGAGCCCGGAAAGCCGGGCGCGACAATGCGCAGCGGTCCGCCATGCAGACGCGGCAACGGCTCGTCATTCATCGCGAAGGCGACAAGCGTCTCATCGCTCATCGCCTTGGCGATCGGCAGGCCACGCGAGAGCGCGTCCTTGGTTTCGTCCTTGATCGCACGGTCGGGGCTGTAATGCGCCGCATAGACAGCGCTGGGCAGCAAACCCGCATGAGCCAGCAGGTCCTTGAGCCGAACCCCGGTCCAGCGCGCGCAGCCCACCGCGCCGAGCCGCCATTGCAACCCATCGGTCCTGGGCGAGAACTGCACGCGCCCGTTGCCGGCGCATTCGAGCACGGCGGTGACAGTGACGGTCTCGAACTCGCGCTGAAGTTCCTGAAGCGTCCAGGTCGCCGGCCGCTCGACCTCCCCGTCGAGCGTCAGCGTCCATGCTTCAGGGGCAGCAATCTCAGGCAAGGCGCCATTGTTGCGAATGAAGAAAGCATCGACCGGTGTGATCGGAGTATCGAGCAGCCCGATCGCCGGCTCGGCATTCAGCGCCTCCTCGTCATGGACATAGAGCCCGGGCTTGAGGCGGCGCAGCAGCGGCAGTTCGATGAGTCGACGGGGCAAATAGCTGCCTTGTTCCGAGCGGGCGGGACGGTCGGCGCTGCACGATCACGGCCACCGGATTCCGTGCAAACGCTAGTCAAACCCACCCGCTCGATCAAGTCGTGCCGTTCAGCCCTTGGCCGTGACCTCCTCGCGCAGGGCGCGGCGCAGCACCTTGCCGACATTGGTCTTCGGCAGGCTGTCACGGAAGATGATCTGCTTCGGCACCTTGTAGCCGGTGAGATTGTCCTTGCAGAAGCTGCGCAACTCGTCGGCTGTCAGGCTGGCGTCCCTCTTGACCACGAAAGCCGTCACCGCCTCACCGGAATGCTCGTCGGGCAGGCCGATGACGGCAGATTCGAGCACGCCCGGATGGGTGGCGAGGACGTCCTCGACCTCATTAGGATAGACGTTAAAGCCGGAGACCAGCACCATGTCCTTCATCCGGTCGACGATCTTGATCTGCCCGTCGGGCAACAGAACACCAATATCGCCCGAGCGGAAATAGCCGTCCGGGGTCATCACCTTCGCGGTCTCGTCCGGTCGCTGCCAATAGCCGCGCATGACCTGCGGGCCGCGGATGCAGACCTCGCCCGGCTCGCCCATCGGCATGTCATTGCCGTCGACATCCCGGATCGCGAAATCGGTCGAGGGCAGCGGATACCCGATCGTGCCGGTGAACTCGGCAATGTCGGGCCGGTTGGCCGAGGCGACTGGCGAGGTCTCGGACAAACCGTAGCCCTCGACGATCGGCCGCCCGGTGACCTCCCGCCAGCGCTTGGCGACCACCGCTTGCGTCGCCATGCCGCCCGCCACCGCAAAACGCAATTCCGAGAAATCGACATTCTCGATCTCTGGATGGTTGGCCAACGCATTGTAGAGCGTGTTGACACCGGAGAAGAGCGTGAAGCGGCTCGTTTTCAGGATCTTGATGAAGCCCGCGATATCGCGTGGATTGGCGATCAGGAGCCCCTTTGCGCCGATCCGCAGCATGAACATGCAGCAGCAGGTCAGCGCGAAGATATGATAGAGCGGCAGCGCCGTGACCATGACATGCTGGTAGTCGCTGCGGCCGAGCGGTGGCTCGAGCCCCCAGCCCAGCCAGAGCGCGCATTGCTCGACATTGGACGCGACGTTGTGATGGGTCAGAGTCGCGCCCTTGGCGACGCCGGTCGTACCGCCGGTATACTGCAGGAAGGCGACATCCTCGGGCAGGACGACGACCGGTGTCATCGTCGATGGGCCGGCGAGAATAGTCTTCAGCGGGACCGCGCCCGGCAGGTTGAACGGCTTGACGACCTTCTTGATCCTGCGGGCCACGAAATTGACGATGGCCCCCTTGAAACCCATCAGGTCGCCGGCCGTCGCCAGGACAATCTGGTCGAGCTTGAGATTCGGTCGGGCCTCCTCGACGACATGGGCAAAATTCTCGATCACCACGAGCACGCGGGCGCCCGAGTCGTTGAGCTGATGGGTCAGCTCACGGGCCGTATAGAGCGGATTGACGTTCACCACCGTGTAGCCGCCGAGCAGCGTTCCGAAGATCGCGGCCGGATTGGCCAGGATGTTGGGCATCATCAACGCGATGCGGTCGCCCTTCTTGAAGCCGCGGGCCTGCAGCCAGGCAGTGAAGGCGCGGGCGGCTTTCCCGACCTCCGCAAAACTGATCGCCTTGCCGAAGCTCTCGAAGGCCGGGCGCGCGGCATAGGTCGTGACGGCATGGCTGATCAGATCTGCGAGCGTTCCGACCTTGGCCTGATCGATCACCGGCGGAACCGCCGGCGGATAATGCGCCAGCCAGGGCCGCGGATCCGCTGCTGCCTGTGCGGCGCTCGTCACCTTCATCGTCGCTCCTCCCGTCTCGCAGGCATTTTCCCACTCACGCGAGCGTTTCTGCCTTGTTGTAACCATACAGTGCGGAACGAAAGCGGCGGGCGCAAGCGCCCGCCGCTCTGCCGTTGCCACAAGGTTTATATATGAACCTTTTAGGTCACACCTGGGTTTCAGCGCCCATGCGCCAGGGCCTGCGCCGCCACGACGGCATCGGCCGATTTGCCGGCGAGTTCTGCAAGATGGTCGAACCTGACGCTGAAGGAACCGACGCCCGAGGTCGCCGAGCGCAGCTCCACGATCAGACCGCCCATTTCCGCTTCCGGGATCAGGGCGTTGATCTGATCCCAGCCACGCCATCCCGGCCGGGCGTCGTAGCCCAGGATCTGGCCGCGCCTTGCAGAAACGATGGCCGAGGCCCGCGACATCGCGTCCGATGGAATGACGACCTCGACGGCGAGGATCGGCTCGAGCAGCACGGATCTGGCCTGCGGGATTGCGTCCGCCATGGCCAGCCGCGCTGCCTGCCTGAACGCCATGTCGGAGGAATCGACGGTATGGTAGGAGCCGTCGGTCAACGTCACCTCGATATCGACGAGCGGGAAGCCAAGCGGCCCGTGCTGGCAGAAATCCCGCACACCGGCCTCGACGGAAGAGATGTACTGTCTCGGCACGACGCCGCCCGTGATGCGGTCGACGAACCGAATGCCCTCGCCGCGCTCGATCGGCGCCACCTCGAGCACCACATCGCCATACTGGCCATGCCCGCCGCTCTGCTTGCGATGCCGCCCACGCGCGCTAGCCTTGCCGCGAATAGTCTCGCGATAACCGATCTCAGGTGGATGATTCTGAGCCGAAACGCCGTAGCGCCCGGACAACCGCTCCATTGTCACGCGCAAATGCATCTCGCCCTGCCCCGAGAGCCGCACCTCGCCGAACTCCGGCAGGTGCGACACGGTCAGCGCGGGATCTTCCTCCGCGATGCGCCCGAGCGCAGCGGTGAGCCGGACGTCATCCTTGCGATCCTTGACGCTGATCCCGAGCGCATGGACCGGCTCGGGCGGAGCAACCGACGTCACGACGCCTGGACGGACCTTGCCAGCAGCCAGCGCATCCCCCGTGCGCACCCCTTCCAGCCGGGAAAAGGCGGCAACCTGTCCCTCTTCTGCGGCAGGCTTGCGCGTCTGCTCGGCTCCCTTCAACTCGATGACACCGCCGATGCGCGTCTCGACACCGCTGGACGAGGTCACGACGTCGCCCTCGGCGAGCCGCCCGCGCAATACGCGGGCCAGTGAGATCTTGCCGCCCTGGCTCGAATGCCAAGTCTTCATCACCTGCGCCAACGGCGCGCCATCCTCGACGACGCCGATGCGCCCGCGGGTTTCCGGAAGCGAAGGCGCTTCATGCCGCAGGGCCTTGAGCAGCCGCGTGACGCCATTGCCCCGCTCGGCCGCGCCAATCAGCACCGGCACGACGTGGCGGTGCTGCAGCTCCCGCGCGAGATCGTCGAAAATCCGATCCTGCGGGGGCTCCATGTCGCCCAGCAGATCCTCCATCAGCTCATCATCATAGTCCGCAAGCTTCTCCAGCATCGAGAAGCGCGCCTCCTTCTCGCGGCCAACCTCCTCCGACCCGAGGGGCACGATCTCGCTCGGCGCATGCTCGCGGTAGATGAAGGCCCGCTCGAGAGCGAGGTCGATGAAACCAACGGCGATGCCCTTCTGCCAGATCGGGATCTGACGCAGCAGCAGCGGCGTACGCGAGGCGCGCTGCAGGATGCCAAGTGTCTCGCGCACCCGGCGCGTTGCCGTGTCGATCTTGTTGAGGAACAGGAAACGCGGAATATCCGCCTCCTCGAGCTCGCGCAGGACGAGTTCGAGCGCCGGTGCCTTGCGGTCGTCAGCCTCGCATACCACCACCGCGGCATCGACGACAGGCAGGACGTGACGCATCTCGTGCAGGAACTCGACCGAGCCGGGACAATCGATGAAGCTGTAGCTCTCCCCGAGGAAATCGACGGTCGCGACATTCGGCTCGGTGCTCATCTGGTGAGCCCGTGCCTCCGCGGAGGCATCGCCGGCACTGTTCTTCGCCTTGACGGAGC
>NZ_JBFTRC010000033.1:0-37647 GCF_056399325.1 Allobosea sp. 01N443 | reverse complement strand
TGCCTCCGGCACTCTATCAGGACTGGAAGCGGCAGCAGATCGTGACCGCGCTCGCCCGTGTCGGGATCGATGCGCCGGTAGCGGCGGTGGTCGATGCGCATGGAGTGGGTCGGCGCCGTGTGACCTTCCACGCCCGGCGCGAAGGCGCGGGCATGATGGTCGGCTTCATGATGGCCCGCAGTCATGACCTCATTGCCGTCGAGGCCTGTCCGGTTCTGGCTCCCGGCCTTGCGCGCGCTCCTGCCGTCGCGCAGCTGCTCGCCAACCGGCTGGGGGGCTCGAACAAGCCGCTTGACCTTCAGGTTACGACCTCCGAGGCCGGGCTCGATGTCGATATTCGCGGCCACGGCCCTGCCGGAGGCAAGCTGCGCCTCACCCTGACTGAGGTGGCCGAACGGCTCGATCTCGCCCGGCTCGCCATGCATGGCGATGTCATCGTCGAGCGCCGCCCGCCTTTGCAGGCCATGGGGCGAGCCTATGTTGCGCCCGGCCCCGGCGGTTTTCTCCAGGCGACGGCGGAAGGCGAGGAGCGTCTCGCTGCGCTCGTCGTCGATGCGCTGCCGAAGGTGAAGCGCGTGGCGGATCTTTTCGCGGGATGCGGACCTTTCACCTTCCGGCTGGCGGAGAAGGCGCAGGTTCATGCGCTGGAGAGCGACAAGGCAGCCGTGCAGGCTTTGCTCAGGGCCGCGAGCGCAACGCAAGGGCTGAAGGCCGTCACGGGCGAGCAACGCGATCTCTTTCGCCGGCCTCTGCTTGAGTCCGAGCTGAACGGCTTCGATGCGGTGGTGCTCGATCCGCCTCGCGCAGGCGCGGAGGCGCAGGTGAAGCGGCTGGCCGCGTCCAAGGTCGCGACCGTCGTCTATGTCTCCTGCGATGCCGGGAGCTTCGCACGCGACGCGGCGCTTCTGGTCGCGGGCGGATATGCGCTGGACGGTGTCACGCCGGTCGACCAGTTCCGGTATTCCGCTCACATAGAGCTGGTCGCCCGGTTTCGGCGCTCAGGCAAGAAGTGACCCCGGAGACCCTATGAGCGCTCAAGTTCTGGACCGGATGGCCGGCATCGTCGGCGCGCGCAACATCATCGCCGAGCCTGATGCGATGCTGCCCTATCTCAAGGAATGGCGGGATCTGTTTCGCGGCCAGGCGACGGCAGTCGTGCGGCCGGGCTCGACCGAGGAGGTCGCGGCGATCGTCAGGCTTGCAGCCGAGACCGGGACGACGCTGGTGCCGCAGGGCGGGAATACCGGGCTTGTCGGGGGGCAGATCCCGGTTGCCGACGGGCGTGAGATCATTCTCTCGCTGCAGCGGCTCGACAAGGTTCGTGCCGTCGATGCCGAAGGCGACACCATGATCGTCGAGGCCGGGGTTACGCTCCAGCGTGCGCAGGAGGCGGCTGAAGCGGCCGGACGGCTCTTCCCGCTCTCGCTCGCCTCGGAGGGCACTTGCACCATTGGCGGCAATCTCTCGACCAATGCCGGTGGCACCGCCGTGATCGCTTATGGCAATGCTCGTGAGCTCTGCATGGGGCTCGAGGTTGTGCTGGCTGACGGCCGCATCTGGAACGGGCTCAGGCAACTCCGCAAGGACAATACCGGCTACGACCTGAAGAACCTCTTCATCGGAGCCGAAGGAACGCTCGGCGTCATCACCGCTGCGGTGCTCAAGCTCTTCCCGCTTCCCGCGGCGCGCGCCACGGCCTTCCTTGCRCTGCCGGGGCCGGCGGAGGCGCTGGCCTTGCTCAACGCCGCCAAGGCCGGTGCGGGCGGCACATTGACGACCTTCGAACTCATGCCGCGCATCGGGCTTGAATTCGTGCTGCGCCATGCGGCCGGCACCCGTGACCCGCTTTCGGAGCCGTCGCCCTGGTACGTGCTGATGGAGGTTTCGGCTCAAAGCGCGGTCGGTCTCAATGAGGCTGTCGAATCCTTCCTGGGCGAGGCACTGGAAAACGGCCTGATCACCGATGCCGCGCTGGCCGGCTCGCTGGAACAGCGCAAGGATTTCTGGAAGCTGCGCGAGATGCTGTCGGAGGTGCAGCGTTTCGAGGGCGGCTMGATCAAGCACGACATTTCCGTGCCGTTGCACGCAACGCCGGATTTCCTGGCTCGCGCCATTGCGACGGTCGAGGCGATGATCCCCGGCTGCCGCGCGGTGCCCTTCGGTCATCTTGGCGACGGCAATATCCATTTCAATGTCAGCCAGCCGGTCGGGGCCGACAAGGAGGCCTTCCTGGCGCGCTGGAATGAGATCAATCGCGCCGTCCATGCCATCGTCACCGAGATGCATGGCTCGATCTCGGCCGAGCACGGCATTGGCCGGCTCAAGCGCTACTTGCTCCCGAGCGTGAAGGATCCGGTCGAACTCGCGCTGATGAAGACATTGAAGGCGACGCTCGACCCGCAGGGCATCCTGAACCCCGGCGCCGTGCTGTAGGACGACAGCCCGTCAGGCTTGGCTGCAGACGGGCACGCTGCTCAGAACAGGCTCCCCTGCGCCGGTGGCTCCACCGGCCGGCGCGGCTTTGCGGGCGGTGCCCGGTTTTCCGTTGCCGCGTCATAGGGGGCCTGGACTTCAGGCCCGTCATTGCTGACCCGGTTCACCGCGGTCCCGATCCGGACCGCTTCCAGCAAATCCTCCGCCGGAGGCTTCAGCAGCGTTGCGACATCGTCGTCGCGCGCGCTGGCATCGAGCCAGGCTGCGTGATCCGCARGTGCGAGGATGACGGGGCAGCGGTGGTGGAAGGCTGACATCAGGCCGTTGGCCGGACCCGTGACCATCGCAACCGTGTCGATCTCGGAGCCGTCCTGCGAATGCCAGGTCTCCCACAGGGCGGCGAAGGCAAAGAGGCCGTGATCCGGCTTTCGGAACAGATAGGGGCGRCTCTCCTTGTCGAGCCGATGCCATTCATAGAAGCCGTCGACCGGCATCAGGCAGCGCCTGCGGCTGAAAGCAGCGCGAAAGGATGGCTTCTCGCGTGCACTCTCGCTGCGGATATTGATCACCAGCGGAAAGTCCCTGGTGTCCTTGACCCAGCCGGGAATGAAGCCCCAGCGCATCAGCAGGAACTGTCGTCCGCCTTCATGATTGCGGATGACAGGCACGGGCTGCGTCGGCGCGATGTTGTAGCGCGGCGGAAAATTGGGCTGCTCRGGATAGGCGAAGTGTTCGCGCATCGCCTGAGGCGGAAGGGTAATGGCGTAGCGACCACACATGTCGCGCTGGATGTGCCAAGCCTTACCGCTCGGATCAACACTTTATTCGGGTTTGGTCGAGCATAGTCCCGCCAATTCAGAGGCCTGAGGATGACCGCCCCCGCGATGAGAGCGCTGGCCGTTGACGCGGATGAACGGCTGGGTCCGACCGGGAAGCCCCCGCTCTCGACCGACTATCTCAATCGCTATGGCGAAGCGCTGATGCTGATCGAAATGGTGCCGGTGGATCGCGGCATCATCGAGGAACTCCGAAGCTGGCGGGCCGTTGGCTATCGCGAGCATTTCCAGACCTCGCGGCTGCGCTGCGCACCTGAGGCGCTTGCTGCCTACGACCAGCTCGACGCTCGTCAGATCGAGGCTTTCGAAGAACTCTGCCGCACCATGAGCCAGTTGATCGCTGCGGCKACCGCGCTGCTCGGGGATCTGGATGAAGGCGAGGATGTCGCGGCAGTCGTCGAGGTCGCAGCTGGAGCGTTGCGCAGTCTGATCGGTCACACCACGCTCTTCATCAACGTCAACGGCCAGATCGACACCGACGACTTCGATGTCCGCTCACTGCAGAGCAATATCGACGCCCTGTTCGCGAACTGAGTTAGCGTCCTAAGCATCGGCCCGAAAAGTGGATTGCGGTTTGATCTAACCTGGCCGGTAGCCCCCGATCAGAAACTCGCGATTGCCGTCGCCGCCCTCGATCGGTGAGGGGATCGGACCGCTGACCGCGAAGCCCAGTTCCGCGAACAGCGTCGAAATCTCCGCGCAGACTTGGGCGTGCACGGCTTCATCGCGCACCACGCCCTTCTTGAGCGCCGCTCGTCCGGCTTCAAATTGCGGCTTGATCAGCGCMGCGATCCGGGCCTCGGGCGTCAGCAGGCCGGCAACGGTCGGCAGGACGAGCCTCAGCGAGATGAAGCTGACATCGATCACGGCGAGCGCCGGAGCCGGCGCAAATTCTTCCGCAGCCAGTGCCCGGATATCGCGCGCCTCGAGGCTGGTGACGCGCGCAAGGTTCCTTAGGCTGGGATGAAGCTGGTCCCGCCCGACATCGACGGCGAACACGTGGCTCGCGCCCCGCCGGAGCAGGACGTCGGTGAAGCCACCGGTGGAGGCGCCGACATCGACACAGGTCAGCCCGGCCGGATCGAAGCCGAAGGCATCGAGCGCGGCCGCCAGCTTGRGGCCGCCACGCGAAACATAGGGATGCGGTGCCTCGGCCAGGATCTCGGCATCGCGCGCGATCATGTCCGAGGCTTTTCGCACGGTGACGCCGCCCGCCGAGACGAGGCCCGCAGCAATCGCCGCCTGTGCCCGTGCGCGGCTCTCGAAGAAGCCGCGCTCGACGAGAAGCTGGTCCGCCCGGCTCTTCATGATTTCAGCCGCCCGCGCTCAGGCGCGGCGCACGGCGTCCGGCGTGCCCAGCGCCTGCTCGACGCTGCGCACGATGCCTGCGGCGTCGAGCCCGGCCAGCGCGTACATCACATCCGGCTTGTCCTGGTCCTGATAGAGATCGGGCAATGTCAGTGTTCGCACCTTCAACCCGCCGTCGAGCATTCCGGTTCTCGCCAGCAGGTGAAGGACATGGCTGCCGAAGCCGCCAACCGAGCCTTCCTCGACGGTGATCAGGATCTCGTGCTCGCGGGCGAGCCGCAGGATCAGCGCCTCGTCCAGCGGCTTGGCGAAGCGCGCATCGGCGACCGTGGTCGAGAGCCCGCGCTGAGCGAGCAACTCGGCGGCCGCAAGGCTCTCCGCAAGCCGTGTGCCCAGCGACAGAATGGCCACGCGTGACCCTTCGCGGACGATCCGGCCCTTGCCGATCTCGAGCGGAATGCCGGTTTGCGGCATCTCCACGCCGACGCCTTCGCCGCGCGGATAGCGGAAGGCGATCGGCCCGGAATCATAGGCGGCGGCGGTCGCAACCATATGGGTCAGTTCCGCCTCGTCGGCTGCGGCCATCACCACCATGTCGGGCAGGCAGGCGAGATAGGCCACATCGAAGGCCCCGGCATGGGTCGCGCCATCAGCGCCAACAAGGCCGGCCCGGTCGAGCGCGAAGCGCACCGGTAGCTTCTGGATGGCGACATCATGCACGACCTGATCATAGGCGCGCTGCAGGAAGGTCGAGTAGATCGCGCAGAACGGCTTGTAGCCCTCGCTTGCCAGGCCGGCGGCAAAGGTCACCGCATGCTGCTCGGCAATGCCGACATCGAAGGTCCGGCCGGGAAATTCCTTGCCGAATGCATCGAGACCGGTGCCCGAGGGCATGGCGGCGGTGACGGCAACGATCTTCTCGTCCTCGCGCGCCGCCTTGATCAGCGCATTGGCGAAGACCTTGGTATAGCTCGGAGCATTCGCAGGAGCCTTGGCCTGTTGCCCGGTGACGGGATCGAACTTCACCACGGCGTGGTGCTTGTCGGCGCTCGCCTCGGCAGGGGCATAGCCCTTGCCCTTCTGCGTCACGACATGGACGAGGATCGGCCCGCTCTGCGCATCGCGGACATTGCGCAGCACCGGAAGCAGGTGGTCGAGATTGTGACCGTCGATCGGCCCGACATAATAGAAGCCGAGCTCCTCGAACAGCGTTCCACCGGTCCAGAAGCCGCGCGCGAACTCCTCGGTGCGCCTGGCCTTCTCGTGGAAGAAGCGGGGCAGTTTCTCCGCCAGATATTTTGCCACCTCGCGGAGCGAGCGATAGGTGCGTCCAGAGACCAGCCGCGCGAGATAGGCTGACATCGCGCCCACCGGCGGCGCGATCGACATGTCGTTGTCGTTCAGAATGACGATCAGCCTGGAGCCGAGCGCTCCGGCATTGTTCATCGCCTCATAGGCCATGCCCGCCGACATCGCTCCATCGCCGATCACCGCGATGACATTGTTGGGCTTGCCGGCGAGATCGCGCGCGACCGCCATGCCGAGCCCGGCCGAGATCGAGGTCGAGGAATGAGCGGCGCCGAAGGGGTCGTACTCGCTCTCGCTGCGCCTGGTGAAGCCGGAGAGGCCTCCGGGTTGGCGCAAGGTCCGGATGCGGTCGCGCCGGCCGGTCAGGATCTTGTGCGGATAGGCCTGATGGCCGACATCCCAGATCAGGCGGTCATCCGGGGTGTCGAAGACGTGGTGCAGGGCGACGGTCAGCTCGACCACGCCGAGGCCAGCGCCGAGATGGCCGCCGGTGACCGAGACCGCATCGATGGTCTCGGCGCGAAGTTCGTCGGCGAGCTGACGCAACTGGACATCGTCCAGGCGACGCAATGCGGCGGGATCGGACACTTGATCGAGAAGTGGAGTGGCAGGGCGGGGCACGGTTGAGCGACACGTTCCTTCGAGGTGATCGACTTCGAATAAAGCCTGCGAGCGGCGCTGGCAAACCGGCGGGTCGTCACAGCGCCGGAAGACAGGAAACGGGTGGGGCTGATGTCCTAGGCGTGGGACGCTGGCGGCAACCTCGCAAAGACGGAAACCCGCCATGTCGTCGCACCTTCCCCTCGGCCTGCTCCTGGCCGGCATCGTCGCGCAGTTCGCCGACAAGCTGGCGCTCGACACTATCACGCTCGCAGCGACGGAGGCTGGCGCCAGCAGTCGGCTTGTCGGCCTGCTTGTCGCGGCTCAGTCGGCGGCATGGCTCGTCGTCTCGCTGCCTGCGGGGGTGTGGGCGGACCGGGTTGCGCCCCGCTCACTGATTCTCGCCGGAGGCGGGTTGTTGCTGTCGGGCTCGCTGATCGGCGCGGCGCTGCTCATCTCAGGGCATACGAACTGGGCGTTGGCACTCTCGGCCTTCATTGCCGCGACCGGCCCGGTTGTCATCGCATTGTCCATTTTCGTGCTCTTGCCGCGCATGGTGGCGGTTAGGGATCTGCCGCGTGCCAATGGTCGGATGGAACTCGGCCGTGCGGTGCTGAGCCTGGCCGCGCCGCTGCTCGCCGGCTGGGCTGTCGCAAGAGGCATCGGCGCGCTCGGGCTGGCGCTGTGTGCCCTATGTGGAATCGTGGTCCTGGCGCTTGCCATGCGCCTGCCGTCTGAGCGGCCGGTGGCAGCCGCACGCCAGCCGTTGCACCGGGCCATTGCGGAAGGCGGGGCCTTCGTCCTGCAACATCCCTATCTCAGGCCGATCGCGCTCTGCGCCATCGCCTGGAACCTTGCCTTCTTCGCCTTCATGGCGCTGTTCGCACCCTATGCCGCGCGCATTCTGCTGCTCGCCCCGGAGACGATCGGTCTCTCCTCGTCGGTCTATGGTGCCGGCCTGATCCTTGGCGCGTTCTTCGGCGCCGCACTGATCGCGCGCCTGCCAACYGGGCTGCTTCTCGTGTTCGGCCCAGCTTCATCGCTCCTGGGCGCGCTGCTGCTGGCCATCGCTCCGGCGACGCTCGGCCTTGCGGCGCTGGCGCTCGCCTTCTTCCTCTTCGGCTTCGGACCGATTCTCTGGGGCATCATTCAGACCAGTCTGCGCCAGGCGGTGACGCCGCCGGCTTTGCTCGGTCGCGTCAGTGCCACGCTGACGACAGCGATGTACGGCATGCGTCCGTTAGGCGCGATTGCGGGAGGGCTTGCTGGCGAGTGGCTCGGACTTGGGCTGGCGATCTGGCTCCCCGTCATCCTCTTCGCGCTCTCGGTCGCCGCGATCCTGGCCTCCCGCATGCCGGCGTTGAGGGCGATTCCTTCGGGCGAACTCTCTTCGGCCGAGCTGCGGTCTGGGTTGCAGGCCGGATAATGGGCAGGCTTCGAATGGCTGTGTGTCCGACGACCCGCAGGTTCATCGTTTCCCACGGATCTGGACACGCACGGCCCGCAGGCTCAGGCCAGCAAGCGTGCAGCCCTGAGCTGCGCGGGACTGCCCTCAGCTCTCCGGCAAGGGAATGAACTCGGCTTCGTCGCCGGGAACGGTGTCGAAGCRGCCGGCTTTCCATTCCTCCTTCGCCTGGTCGATGCGCTCCTTCGAGGAGGAGACGAAATTCCACCAGATATGGCGCGGGCCATCCATCGGTTCGCCGCCGACCAGCATCAGCCGGCTCTGGTCGATCGCGAGGATCGAGATGCGGTCGCCCGGCTTGAAGACGAGCAATTGCCCGGCGCCGAACTCCTCTCCGGCAATGTCGATCTTGCCGGAGACGATATAGACCGCGCGCTCGTCGTAATCGGGGTCGAGCGGCAGGATGGCGCCGGGTGCCAGCACCGCCTCGGCATAGAGCGTATCCCAGGGGAATTTCACCGGCGAGGTCTGGCCGTAGGCTGAGCCCATGATCAGGCTGATGCGCTTGCCGCCTTCGACGATGCGCGGCAGTTCGGGCGCGGCGTGATGGATGAATTCCGGCGCGACTTCCTCATGGCTCTTCGGCAAGGCGAGCCAGGTCTGGATGCCATAGAGCTTCGGCGCCTTGAGACGCTCTTCTGGCGCCGTGCGTTCGGAGTGAACGATGCCGCGTCCCGCCGTCATCAGGTTGACCGCACCGGGGCGAATGGGCAGCGCCGTGCCGAGCGAGTCGCGATGCATGATCTCGCCGTCGAAGAGATAGGTCACGGTCGCCAGACCGATATGCGGGTGCGGGCGCACATCGATACCCTCGCCGAGCAGGAATTCGGCCGGGCCCATCTGGTCGAAGAAAATGAACGGTCCGACCATCTTCCGGCCGATCGAGGGCAGGGCGCGCCTGACCGAAAAGCCGCCGAGGTCATGAGCGCGCGGCACGATGACCTGCTCGATCGCCTGGCAGGAGCGGGCATCACCCAGGATCGGGTCATCGGCGGGCTGATGCGACATGAGGGATCTCCCAGGATCTGACGGTGAGTCTGGCCGCAACGCCGCGACGGGGCAAGCGGCATCGATATGCGCCGGGAATCCGAAGCGCTCGACAGGAGATCACAACAAAATTATCTATAAAAAATGACCAGCGAACAGAAAGACACGCTCGCCATCCGGATCAGCCGCGCTCTGGCCGACCGGATCATCTCCGGAGCGATCGAGCCCGGAGCCCGCTTGCGCCAGGACCATGTCGCGGCCGAGTTCGGCGCCAGCCATGTGCCGGTGCGCGAGGCCTTTCAGAGGCTGGAAGCGCAGGGTCTGGCCGTCAGYGAGCCGCGCCGGGGCGTGCGGGTTGCCGCTTTCGATCTGCGGGAGGTCCGCGAGGTCGCGGAAATGCGGGCGGCGCTGGAGGTGTTGGCGCTGCGCCATGCCGCGCCACATCTGACCCGGGCGATCCTCGAGCAGGCCGAAGAAGCGACGCGCGCCGGCGACAAGTCGCAGGATGTGAGGTCGTGGGAGGATGCGAATCGGCGCTTTCACAAGCTGATCCTCGCTCCCTGCGCCATGCCCCGCTTGCTGGCTGCGATCGATGATCTGCATGCGACCAGCGCCCGGTTCCTGTTCGCTGCCTGGCGTTCGGAATGGGAGTCGCGCACCGATCACGACCACCGTGCTATCCTCTCCGCGTTGCGCGAAGGACAAATCGAGGCCGCGGCGGCGACGCTTGCGCGGCATGTCCAGTGGATTGGGACCAAGCCGGTTCGCACCTCCTCCGGTGGCACGCGCGAGGCCTTTTCGATCGTCGGATGACAGGTGCATGGCGGGAGGGGCTTGCATTCTTCGCCGCGATGTGGAGTCCATCATAGATCAGATTCATGAATTATAGATAATATGCATCTGATCACTGATGGAGATCGCAATGAACGCAATGACCTATGCTACGACGCAGCTGGCGGGCGGTCCGCTGCGCCTGAGCAGCCGCCCTGTCCTCGTGCAGGCGGGCGCCGTGCTGTTCGGAACCCTGCTCCTGGCGCTGGCCTCGCAAATCAGCGTGCCGATGGTTCCGGTGCCGATCACGCTGCAGACGCTGGCGGTGACGCTGATCGGCGCATTCTATGGCTGGCGTCTTGGCGCCGTCACTGTCCTCGCCTGGCTGTTCGAGGCGGCGCTCGGGCTGCCGGTTCTCGCCGGCGGCGCGTCCGGCCTGCCGCATTTCATGGGCCCGACGGGCGGCTATCTCTTCTCCTTCCCGATCGTGGCCGCCATGGTCGGCTGGCTTGCCGAGCGCGGCTGGGGCGGGAGCAGGCTCATGCGGTCCTTCGCCGCGATGCTGCTCGGCAATGCGCTCTGCCTGGTGATCGGCGCAGCATGGCTTGCGACCCTGATCGGCGTCGAGCGCGCGCTGCTCCTTGGCGTCGTCCCGTTCATCGTGGGGGCCGTCCTGAAATCCGCCTTGGGAGCTGCGATCCTGAAGGCCTCCAGCCGCTCGGAACAGGCAGGCTAAGCCTGCGGGCGGGTGTGCCGCGCTCCGGCTTCCGGCGCGCGGCAGCTCTGCCGTATCCAAGGCCGTGCAGGTCGTCGCTAACCTGTCGTCCTCGCGAGGCTGGTTCCGGCCAGCAGCAGGAGGCCGGCATTGGCGGCGTGCAGGGGCTGGATCGATTCCCGCGCTGGTTCCGTGATGGGGCACGGAAGGCGGCTGATCCGGCCGGCATAGTGCTCTCCGGCGAGCTGCAGCGCCTCAGTGTCGGCCTTGCGGGTCTCGTAGATCAGAAAGGGTTCCTGCCAGGCGAGGCCGCAGCGATGGGCCGTCGCTTCCAGGGGGCGGAGAAGCTCGCGAAGCGAAAAGCGGTTCTGGCCCGCGGGCGTATAGGCCTCCGCAACATTGCCGGCGGTCGCGGCGATCAGGACCGGCTTGCCGGCGAGCAGGCGCCCTTCGTCCTGGTAGGCCAGGTAGAACATCCGGGTCAGCACCGCATCCTGCCAGGCTTTGAGCAGTGGTGGTGTCGAATACCACTGCACCGGGAATTGCAGGACGATCCGGTCTGCCGCGAGGAGGCGTGCGACCTCCGCATCGACGTCGATCACGCCATCTGAATACTGTGCCTGCATGTCGACGACGGTGATGCCCGGCAGTTCGGCAACGGCCTCGCAGAGGGCGCGGTTGACATTCGATGTGGCGAAATCGGGGTGGAACAACAGGATCAGGGTGTTGGGCACGGCGTCCTCCTTTGTGATGTGCAGAGGATGCGGGTGCCAACAAAATTACTCCAATGGATGATCGATATATCGTATTATCCATTTCATGAATTTAAGATCGACCGATCTCAACCTCCTTGTCGTCCTCGATGCGCTTCTGGACGAAGCCCATGTTTCGCGCGCCGCTGAGCGGGTTGGACTGTCCCAGCCGGCAGCATCCAGCGCGCTCGATCGCTGCCGGCATCTCTTCAATGACAGGCTCCTGGAGCGCGGCGGCGGGCAGATGCGGCTGACCGCAAGGGCGCAATCGCTCCAGAAGCCGATCAAGGATCTGCTGGCTCAGATGACAGCCTTGCTCGATCCGCCGCAGCCCGATCTCGCCACCTTGCAGCAGATTGTCCGGGTGGTGACGGCGGAGCTGCCGCCCGCCCTGCTGGCCGGAGGTTTGTATAGTGAGCTCGCGCGCACGGCCCCTGRCATCACACTGGCGCTCATGCCCTGGCGCGGTGCGCCGGAGGCGCTTGACGGCCTGGCGCGAGGCCATGCTGATCTTGCCGTCTCGGTCATCCCCAGCGTCGAGAAGGATTTTACCCGCAAGGAATTGCTGCGCGAGCGTTACGTCGTGGCGATGCGGAAGGAGCACCCGGCGGCGCTAGCCTTCGATCTGGATCGCTGGCTCGCCTATCCGCATGTTCTGGTTTCGGGCCGCGGCGAAACCTTCGGCGCGCTTGACGAAGCGCTCTCGGTCCTCGGCAGGAAGCGCCATGTCGGCATGGTCGTGCCGAGCTTCCTGATCGTTCCGCCGCTGCTGCTCGATTCCAACCTGATCGCGCTGCTGCCGAGCCGGACGCTCCCTCGGGATAGCGGCGAGCACTATGCGGTGCGGGAGCCGCCGATTCCGGTGCCGGGTTTTCCGCTCCATGTCGCCTGGCACAGGCGCAGTGACCGCGATCCGGCAGTGCAGCATGTGGCGGGGCTGATCGAGGCGCTGCTCTCCGCCTAAATCATCGGACCGGATATCGTATCCAGTTCGATGATCTAACCCTTTGTCTTTGCATCGGCTTTGCCCCGAAAACCGCAATCCACTTTTCGGGCCGATGCTTTAGCCCGCGGGCCGCGCCGGCTTACTTGTCGACGTCCAGCGGCGTCGTGCCGGCCGGTTTGCCGTCGGCGCCGAGCGTGATCTTTTCGATACGGGCCTCGGCCTGCTTCAGCAGGGCGTCGCAGCGTGCCTTGAGCGCTTCGCCGCTGGTGTAGATGTCGATCGATTCCTCGAGTGGCACGTCGCCGCGCTCGAGCCGGGCAACGATGCTCTCGAGCTGCTTCAGCGCCTCTTCGAAGGGCAGGGCGGCGATATCGGAATTGGTTTTGGCGTCGGTCAAGATCGGCGATTCCCGTTGGGCCACTCTTATCGGCTCTGGCCCTGTTCGCTGCAACCCTGCATCAGACCGGCAATGCGGAGGTCTTCTTGATCGTGCGCAGCGTCAGCGTCGATTGCACACGCGTGACGCCCGGCAGCTGGGTAATGATGTCGGTGTGGATGCGCTCGAAATCAGCGCTGTCGCGATAGATGACCCGCATCAGATAGTCATGCGCGCCAGCCAGCAGATGGCATTCCAGGATTTCGGGCAGATTCTGCACCGCCTGCTCGAACCCTTCAAGCGAGGCACGCCCCTGCTGGTCCAGCGTAACGAAGACGAAGGCCGTGCCGGGGAAGCCGGCGATCTTGTCGTCGAGCATCATCGCATAGCCGCGGATCAGCCCGCTTTCTTCCAATTGCCGGACGCGGCGCAGACAGGCGGACGGGGAGAGGTGAACCCTTTCGGCGAGGTCCGAATTGGTGATCCGCCCATCGGTCTGCAGGATGCGCAGAATGGTCCGGTCGCGGGAATCGAGTTCGATCGTCATGGCTTTGGCCCCTCTTGAGGGCGATGCATTGTCGCAAATTTCGTAAGAAGCAAGCAATTTTCTGCTCAGTTTCTCGGCTGTCGCGCTGATATGCACGACAACTCCCTTCGCATCCGCACAAAACTACCGCTCTCCTCCGAGGTTGCGCCCGCCGACGCGCAGGCCCGGAGCCGGCCTCTCGGCAATGACTTCTCGGCGATAGCGGAAGAGCGCGGCGGGGCGCCCGGCAGTGCGGGTCATCGTGCCAGTCGGCTCCACCAGCGCTGCGCTTTCGACCAGCCGCCGAAAGTTCTGCTTGTGCAGGTGCCGGCCCGAGATCGCCTCGACCGTGTTCTGCAGCGCGGTCAGGGTGAAGGCGTCCGGCATCAGTTCGAACACGACCGGACGGTATTTGAGCTTGGCGCGCAGTCGGCCGATCGCGGTCGCAAGGATGCGGCGATGGTCGAAGCGCATCGGCCGGCCCAGCAGGGGACTGGGGGAACGCGGCAGTGCATCGGGGCGCCGGTCGCGTAGCGCCTCATAGGCGAGCCCGGCATCGTAGAGCAGTTCGTAGCGCTCGAGCGTCTTCTCCTCGTCCCAGGGCACGCCACCGAGCCCGAAGCAACTTGCGATGCGCTGTTGGCGCGACAGGGCGCGCCGCTCCTGCTCCGCGCGTTCGGCCGCCTTGTCCTGCGCCCAGTCGTCGAGCTGCGGCAGGATGGTCGAGTCGAGGACCGCCGGGCGGCCGGCGCGCCAGTCCTCCCAGGGAAAGAAGCCATACCAGGGCTGGAATGCGACCTGCTCAGGCAGGGATGGCGCACGGGTCAGCGCGAGATAACCGACCGAGACGACATGGGGGCCGGTATCGCGGATCTCCGCCTGCCGCCCGCGATCCCCGAACGTGTAGAGCTGTTCGACATAGCYGAGCGACAGCGCGGTCTGGTCCGCAACCCAGGAGCGCAGGCCGATCTCGAAGGTGCGATGCGCCAGTGGGTCGAACGGGCCGTAGGGGAGGCCCGGCGTGGCGTCTCCGTCGTGACCCTGCGCCGTCAGGATATGCGGCTGGTTGCCGGTGAAGGCGACGATCGCTGCCGCGAGGCCGATCTCGATGGCGGGGGCTGTGACTTTGGGCATGTCACCACCACGATGCAGCAAGGCCGGCGCCGCCTCAATCGAGATCGATGCGGAACGGAGTGCCTTCGAACGCGTCCGCACCCCGGCCGATGCTCTCGATTGCGGTGGTCATGCGACCGGAGCGTCCGAGGATCTGGTCTGCGATCGAGACGAGCCGGGCGTTGGGCGTGGCCGAGGCAGATGCGCTGCGCAGCGCAAGCGCAATCTCCGCCTCGTCACGCTGGGGCCGCAGGGCGCAGGTCGCGATGTAGGCCGCCGCGGTCGAGCGGCTGATGCCCGCCCAGCAGTGAAACACGATCGGCGCGGCGCGGTCCCAGTCGCGGATGAAGCTCAGGAAGCGCTGGACATGGTCCTCGTCGGGCAGGACATGCCCGTCCAGCGGCGCCGTGATGTCCGACATGCCGATGAAGAGATGCCGCTCGGGCAGAATGCCGGCCGGGCGTTCCACGACCGTGTTGACGTTGATCAAGGTCACGACATGGCTGGCACCGACCGATGCGACCGTCTCGTGAAGCCGGGCGAGGGACGAAACATGGAGTGTCGGCATGGCGAGTTCCGCTGCAGGACGTGCGAAAGAGTGGCGCGAGTCGGTGACGATGATATGGCCAATCGTCGCGACATCGGGAACGGGGCGCGCCGTCTGACGGYGACACTCCACAGGAGCCTGCATGAACCTCTGGCTGCGCCTGCTCTGGCTTCTTGTCACCACGCTCTTCCGATCCAGGCTGAAGCCACCTTTCGACATGTCGGTCCTGCCGTTCCGCGTCTGGTTTCACGATCTCGACACCAGCCTGCACATGAACAATGGCCGCTACTGGAGTCTCATGGATCTCGGGCGGACCGACCTGATGCTGCGTACCGGGCTCTGGCGCACGGTGCTGCGTGAGGGCTGGGTGCCGGTGGTCAATGCCGGGATGATTCGTTTCAGGCGTGAATTGCGCCTGTTCCGCCCCTTCGCGCTGGAGACGCGGATCCTGTGCTGGACCGAGAACTGGCTGGTGATGCAGCATCGCATTCTCAGCCGGGGGCGCGACGGCACGGAGATCGTCGCTGCCGTGGCGCTGGTGCGAGCTGCCCTCTACGATCGTGCGACCAGGAGCTACGTGCCGGTGACCCGCATTCTCGCCGATATCGGAATCAGCGCCGAGAGCCCGCCGCAGAGCGCCGAGATCGCGGCCTTTCTCGCCTCGGAGGAGGCGATGCGCCAGGCCGGCGCCGCCGAGCGCTGAGTGGGGCAGGTCTCCCTGCTATTCAGCGGCGAGACGCATCGCGCGCCATTGCGCAAGCAGGGCGCGGAGTGCTCCGGGCTTCAGCGGCTTGTTGAGGATATGCACGTCGAAGGCCGMAGCGGCCTCCCGCACTTGAGGCGAGCGATCGGCCGTCAGCAGGATCGCGGGAACGCGCCTGGCGGAACGATCGCGCAAGGCCGCGATCGCGCTCAGCCCGTCGCCATGGTCGAGATGGTAGTCGGCGATGATCACGTCCGGCATGCCGTGGGCCTGAACCTGCGCAAGCGCTTCGTCCAGTCCGGGCGCTGTCGCGACGGCACAGCCCCATCCTTCGAGCAGGCGCTTCATGCCATCGAGGATCGTGGGTTCGTTGTCGATCGCCAGGAGCTTGAGGCCGGCCAATTGCCCCGCAGGCGTCGGGGGCGGGGTGCTGCTGGTCGCCATGGCCGGAAGCGGCGCCGTTCGCGGCACCATCACCGAGAACCGCGTCCCGCGCCCTGGCGTGGAGGTCAGGGTGAGCTTGTGGTCGAGCGTGCGGGAGATGCGTTCGACGATTGAAAGCCCGAGCCCGAGGCCACGGGCGACCTTGGCCCCTTGATCGAGCCGCTGGAACTCGCGAAACACCGTCTTCTGCTTGCTGGCAGGAATACCGAGGCCGGTATCGAGCACTTCGATCGAAACCTGATTGCCGCGACGGCGGCAGCCGACCAGGACCTTGCCGTTCGGCGTGTATTTGATCGCGTTCGATATCAGGTTCTGCAGCAGCCGGCGCAGCAGGCGCCGGTCCGAGCGCAGCGCGACGGAGCTGGGCGAAAACACCAGCTGCAGCCCCCGTTCCTGAGCGCTCGGCTCGAATTCGCGCTGGAGCTGGCGCATCAGTTCGTCGAGCCTGAAACTGGTCAGTTCCGGCTTGAGTGCGCCCCCGTCGAGACGCGAGATCTCCAGCAGTGCCGTCAGGATTTCCTCGACCGCGTCCAGCGACGCATCGATATTCTCGGCGAGTTCGGGGCTGGTGGCGATCCGGTCACGCTCGACCAGTGCCGTCGCATAGAGCCTCGCGGCATTGAGGGGTTGCAGCAGGTCGTGGCTAGCGGCGGCCAGGAAGCGCGTCTTGGACGCATTCGCCTCCTCGGCTTCGGCCTTGGCGCGCTGAAGCTCGGCGTTGACGTGGAGAATTTCCTCGGTGCGTTCGGCGACGCGTCGCTCGAGACTTTCATTGGYCCGCTCGAGCTCTTCATGCGCGGCGACGGTCTCGGTGATGTCGGTATAGGTCGTCACCAGGCCGCCATCGGGAAGCGGATTGGAGCGGATCTCGATGACCTTGGTCGAGGGAAAGAGCTTGAGCCGGACTGGCTCGCGGTCATTGACAAAGCTCTCGAGCCGCGCGGCCATCAACTCATCCTGCTCGCCATCGCCATAGGCGCCGCGGGCAGCATTGAAACGGACGATCTCGTCGAGCCCGGTGCCGAACCGCACCAGCGACTGCGGCAGGTCATAGAGTTCGATGAAGGCCTGGTTCCAGGCGAGCAGCCGCAGGTCCCGGTCGAGCACGGTAATGCCCTGGCCGGCATGGTCGAGCCCGTGCTGCAGAATATCGCGATTATACTGCAGGGCCGCCGAAGCATCATCGAGCAGCTTGAAGGCGGCTTCCGTCGACAGGTTTCGGCGGCGCAGCAGCAGGGAGAGCACAAGCCGTGAGGATGCCGCGCCGATGGCCGACGAGAGCAGATGCTCGCCGAAGCGCAGCATGTGGATGTCGGCCTCGCGATTGCTGCTGCTGGCAACCTCGCCACGCCCGATGGAGAAGCCCTCGAATGCGCGCTGCGTCCGCTCCTGGCCGAGATAGCGACCGATGGTCGATTGCAGCTCGGCCTCCGTGACGCTGGACCGCCAGAGCGAAAAGGACTGGGCCATCGTTGCGCGATCGGAGGTGACGAAGGAGTTGGCCTGCAGGCGCTCCATGGCATTGGCCGGTCGCAGCAGGGAGAAGCCGACATAACAGAGAAGGTTGAGGCCGAGGCTCCACAGCACGCCGTGCGGCAGGGCCGGCAGATCGAGGCCGAGCAGGGCTTCCGGCCGCAATGAGGTGATGCCCAGCGGCCCCTTGGCCACGATCTCGCTCCAGACACTGGTGGGGTATGCGAGGCTGGGGACCAGCAGCGTGTAGGCCCAGGTCAGCGTGCCCGCCGTCAAGCCTGCGACGGCGCCGAGCGCGGTGCCGCGCCGCCAGAGCAATCCGCCGAAGAATGCCGGCGCGATCTGTGCGGTTGCCGCAAAGGACAGGAGCCCGATCGAGACCAGCGCCGCTTCACCTGCCGCACGGTAATAGGCGTAGCCCATCAGGATCACGGCGAGGATGGCGAAGCGCCGGATGATCACGACCTGCGAACCGAGGTCGCCGCCGGTCGGGCCGGAACGCAGCGATCTCGGGATGGCCCGGTCCGGGTCGCTCAGCAGGCCACGGCCGCGCACCAGCAGCGGCATGACGAGATGGTTCGAGATCATGATGGCGAGCGCCACCGAGGCGACGATCACCATCGCGGTCGCGGCGGAGAGCCCGCCGATGAAGACGAACAGCGCGAGCCAGCCTGCACCCCGCTCCAGCGGCAGCAGCAGCACGGTCATGTCGCGATCGATGCCGCTTCCCGGCATCAGCAATTCGCCCGCCGCCGCCAGCGGCAGCACGAAGAGATTGATTAGGACGAGATAGAGGGGGAACATCCAGGCGGCGCGGCGGACGTCGCCCGGGTCCCGGTTCTCGACGATCGTCATGTGAAATTGCCGCGCCAGCAGCAGCGCGGCGAAGGACGAGAGCAGCGTCAGCGTCAGGAAGGTTGGCCAGCTCGAGGTCCGCTCCCAGATCGGAGGCGCCCCGTACGGCATCTTCGCCGCCCGGGCGAGGAGGTCTCCGAAGCCATCGAACAGGCCATAGGCGACGAAGATCCCGAGCGCGAGAAACGCCACGAGCTTGACCAGCGACTCGGCCGCAATCGCCAGCACCAGCCCGTCCTGGTGCTCGGTTGCATCGATATGGCGTGTGCCGAAGGCACAGGCGAAGCCGGCGAGCACCATGGCGACGAGGAAGGCGAGGTCGCTGAGGACCGGGACATCCGGCGTCAGCGCCTGGCCGCCGGTTGCGGTCAGGAACACCGAAAGCGAATTCGCGACGGCCTTGAGCTGCAAGGCGATGTAGGGCAGTGCGCCGATCACGGCGACGAGACAGACGAGCGCGGCCACCCGCTCGCTCTTGCCGTAGCGCGCGCCGACGAAATCCGCGATCGAGGTGATGTTCTGCGACTTGGCGATCTCGACGATACGCGTGACGAAGCGATAGCCGAAGCCGATGACCAGGATCGGCCCGACATAGATGCCAAGGAAATCGAAGCCGGCGCGATTGGCGAAGCCGACGGAGCCGTAGAAGGTCCAGGAGGTGCAGTAGACGCCGAGCGCCAGCGCATAGATCGTCGTGCGCGCCGGCCCGCCCATCAGCTTGCGGCCGAAGGTATCGGCAGCGTGCGCGATGGCGAACAGCACGCAGAGATAGCCGAGCGCGACCAGAACTACGGACCAGGCCGGGATCATCTTGCCTCCATGCCAGAGCAGCAGCAGCGCAGCGTAGTGCATGTGCGCGCCCAGCGCGATGCGGCTTTCGGCCGAGGCGCTGCCTAAGCTCTTGATCTCGCGAGGCCTTGGACCGGAGATTTCCCGCTGGGCGCGGGCTGCTATTGCCCAGCCGTTGCGCTGCGGCAGCGTGCTATCGTCCGTTCAACCCCGGCCAAGACTGTGCACTGACGAAAGGTCGGCGCCCTGACGGGCTTCTAACCGCTGCAACTCTCAATTAGCCTGCGACATCCGTGCACGCCGTCCGGTAGGCGTGAAGCCGATCATCCCGAGGTGAAGGGGCAGGGCAATGCTGAAGGAATTCAAAGAATTTGCAATGAAGGGCAACGTCATGGACCTCGCCATCGGCGTGGTCATCGGCGCGGCCTTTGGCAGGATCGTCGACTCTCTCGTCAGCGACATCATCATGCCGATCTTCGGCGCGCTGGGCGGTCTCGATTTCTCCAATTACTTCTTCGGCCTCAATAGCGCGGTCACCAGCCCGATCCTCTCCGAGGCCAGGAAGCAGGGCGCCGTGTTCGCCTATGGCAGCTTCGTCACTGCAGCCATCAATTTCCTGATCATCGCCGTTGCCTTGTTCCTGGTCGTGAAGGGCATCAACCGGGTGAAGCGGGACCAGAAGGCAGCTCCGGCCGAGCCGCCGGCCCCGCCGCAGGACGTCGTGCTGCTCGGCGAAATCCGCGATCTGCTGAAGCAGAAGAACGCCTGATTTCGCTCACCGCTCGCGGGCAATTCATCACCGCGAGCGATCAACCCGATCTCGCGATTTCATGCCTCCCGCTCGCCGCTTCGGCTAAAGGTGAGGCATTGAACTTGCGAGGTCGAAGCCGATGACGACGAGCACGCTGCCGGGCGCCAGCCTGATTGCCGAGTTGAGGCCAGAGGCCCGTAATGCACCCGAAAGCGGCATCGTCGAGGTGGTCAATCACGGCCGGCTGAAGCCTGGCCTGATCCCGCTCTGGGTCGGCGAGGGCGATCTCTCGACGCCCGATTTCATCGTCCGTGCCGCCAACAAGTCGTTGGCTGATGGCGAGACCTTCTACACCTGGCAGCGCGGTATTCCGGAGCTGCGCGAGGCGCTCGCGCGTTACCACACGGCGCTCTACGGTCAGCCGCTTTCCGCCGACCGCTTCTTCGTCACGGGCTCGGGCATGCAGTCCGTTCAGATCGCCGTCAGGATGATTGCCGGACCTGGCGATGAACTCTTGATTCCGACGCCGGCCTGGCCCAATTTCGCTGCGGCCATCGGCGTGGCGGGAGCCAAGGCCGTCTGCGTGCCGATGGATCTGGAGCACGGCCGCTTCACGCTCGATCTCGACAAGCTCGCCGCGGCGATCACGCCGAAGACGCGCGCGCTCGTCATCAACTCCCCGGCGAACCCGACCGGCTGGACCGCGACCAAGGACGAGATGGGCGCGCTGCTTGCCCTGGCTCGCAAGCACGGTATCTGGATCATCGCCGACGAGATCTATGGCCGCTTCGTCTATGGCGGGGCGCCGCGCGCAGCCTCCTTCCACGACGTGATGGAGGCGGAGGATCGCGTCCTCTTCGTCCAGACCTTCTCGAAGAACTGGGCCATGACGGGTTGGCGCATCGGCTGGATCGAGGTGCCGGTCGCCTTCGGCCAGGTGGTCGAGAACCTGATCCAGTATTCGACCTCGGGGTCGCCGGTCTTCGTCCAGCGCGCCGCGATCGCCGCTCTCACCGAGGGCGAGCCCTTCGTCGCCGAGCAGATCGCGCGTGCGACCGAAGGCCGGAAGATCATCTTCGAAGGCCTGAAGGCGACGAACCGGGTTTCGCTGACCGCGCCGGATGGCGCCTTCTACCAGTTCTTCAGTGTCGACGGCCGCGAGGATTCGCGCGCGCTGGCGATCGAACTGGTCGATGAGGCCAATGTCGGCCTGGCGCCGGGCACCGCTTTCGGCCCCGGAGGCGAGACGGGCCTGCGGCTTTGCTTCGCGCGCAAATCCTCTGACCTCGTCGAGGCGGTGGCGCGGCTGCAAAGGGCGCTGACGTCATAGGCCCCGCTGGGCGCAGCCCAGCCTTGCGCGGCGATAGCATCTCCTTGTTTGACCGGATTGCGCGCCGCGTTCATTGATCGGCCCTGCGTCGTGTCTCCTCGGCGCTTGCTCCGAGTGACATGACCGGCCCGGCTTACATCCCCTACAGGCTCAAGACATTGTCGCGTGAAGCGGCCGTGATTGCCTGCGCCGCCCTCGGCGGCGCCATTTTCGCGCTGTTCGACGTGCCGGCCGCCTGGCTCTCGGGTTCGATGCTGATCGTCTCGATCGTCGGCGTCGCCAAGCGCCTGCCCGATCTGCGCAAGCCCTGGTTCGATGCGACCATGCTGATGTCGGGGGTGCTGATCGGCTCCTCCGCGACGCCCGAGGCGCTTGCGGCAACGGCGCGCTATCCCGGTTCGCTGGCGGTCCTGTTCGTCGCGCTCGCGGCCATCATGCTCACCACCGGCGCCTATCTGCGTTACGTCGCGCGCTGGTCCTGGATTGATTCCCTGCTGGCCGCCGCGCCTGGCGCGCTGTCGGCGGTCATCGCCGTTGCCCATGCCAAGGGTGCCAATCTTGGCCGCATCGCGGTGATCCAGCTCTTCCGCATCCTTGTCCTGGTCGCGATCCTGCCCAGTCTGATGCGGGCCTTGAGCGATGGCAGCGTCGGTCAGATGCCGGCGGTGATCGTCGCCAGCGCACCGGATATGGCGCTGGTTCTTGGTGTGGCCCTGGTCACCGGGCTCGTCTTCGAGCGCATCGGCGTCACCGCGCCCTTCATCCTGGGCGCAACCATGGCCAGTGCCGTGCTGCATGGCACCGGCGTGGTCCATGGCACGCTCCCGCCCGAGATCGCGACCGTGGTGATGGTCATGCTGGGCGCGGCGATGGGCGGGCGCGTCTCCAACCTCAAGCGCGGCGAAATCGCCGGGCTGTTCCCGCTCGCCATTGGCGGCTTCTTCGTCTCGATGGTGGTCGCCTTCGCCTTCGCCTGGCCGGCCGCCTGGCTTGCGGGCGTGCCCTATGCCAGCGCAATGGCCGCTTTTGCGCCGGGAGGGCTGGAGGCGATGGCGATGCTTGCCTTCGCCATGGGGCTCGATCCGCTCTATGTCGGCGCGCACCATCTTGCGCGCTTCATGCTGCTCGGCCTCGCCATGCCGTTGCTGGTGGTCCGGATGAAGTCGGAGCCGCCGCAGAGTTGAGCGCGGTTCAGCGCTTCGGCCAGGTCGCCCCGTTGGCGTGGGTCATCACTGAGTAGAGTGATGTCGTGCCGCAGACGAAAAGGCGGTTCAGCTTCGCGCCGCCCCAGCAGACATTGGCGACGATCTCGGGAATCAGCACCTTGCCGATCAAGGTGCCGTCGGGGTGATAGACATGCACGCCGTCCGCCGCGCTGGTCCAGATGCGGCCGGTGGCATCGAGCCGGAAGCCGTCGAACAGGCCGGCCGAGCAGGTTGCGAAGATCTCCGAGCGGCCCAGCGACGCGCCGTCCCCCGTCACGGCGCATTTGCGGATGTGGCGCGGCCCATCCGGGTCATGGCTCGCCCCCGTATCGGCGATATAGAGCTCGCTCTCGTCCAGCGAGAAGGCGAGGCCGTTCGGCTTGACGAAGTCGTCGGCGACGATCGAGAGCGCGCCGCTGACCGGATCGATGCGGTAGACGTTGCAATGGCCGATCTCGCCATCCGCCTTGTCGCCCTCATAGTCGCTGCCGATGCCGTAATCCGGGTCGGTGAACCAGATCGAGCCGTCGGATTTCACCACGACGTCATTGGGGGAGTTCAGCCGCTTGCCCTGCCAGTTGTCGGCAAGCACGGTAATCGAGCCGTCATGTTCCGTCCGGGTCACCTGCCGCCCGCCATGCTCGCAGGTGACGAGCCGGCCCTGCGGGTCCACGGTATTGCCGTTCGAGTTCCGTGCGGGCTGGCGGAAGATGCCGACCTGGCCGTTCACCTCGTCATAGCGCAGCATGCGATTGTTCGGGATGTCGGACCAGACCAGGCTGCGATGGGCTGGAAACCAGGCTGGGCCCTCGGACCAGCGGGCTCCGGTCCACAGCCTCTCGACCCGCGCCGAGCCCGGCACGACCCGGTGGAAGCGCGGGTCCAGAACCTCGACGCCGGTGCCTTCGATCAAGCCGAACATGAGCGGGTTTCTCCAGTGATGTGTCGAAGATCGAGCAAGCCACGTGTCCGGGCAATCCGGCGCCGCGCAGATGCCCTACGACGGGCGGGCGGGAGCCGTCTCATAGATCAAGCCCCGCATCCCAGTACGGTGTCGCGCCATAGAGCTCCGCGAGATAATCGACGAAGACGCGCACCTTCTGCTCCATGTGCCGGCGGCTGGGATAGACCGCGTAGACGGCGACACGCTTGCCGACCGAGTAATCCGGCAGGACCCTGACGAGCTGCCCGGTCTTAAGTTCCGGCCCGACATCCCAGGTCGAGCGCAAGGCGATGCCGACGCCGGCGAGCAGCGCCTCGCGCACGACTTCGCTGGAATTGGTCCGAAGCGGTCCATTGACCCGCACGCCGACCGGACCGGACGGTCCGTCCAGCCGCCACTGGTCGGCATTATGGGCAATCAGCGTGTGGTGAGAGAGCTCCTCGATGCTGGCCGGTATTCCGCGAGTGGCGACATAGTCCGGCGCGGCACAGAGCACGCGGTGATTGGGCGCGAGCCGCTTGGCGACGAGGCTCGAATCCTGAAGGTCGGCGATGCGCACGGCGAGGTCGAACCCTTCCGCGATGATGTCGACGAAGGAATCGCTCAGGATCAGGTCGACGGTCACCATCGGGTTGGCATCGAGAAAGGGCTTCAGATGCGGCGCGATATGCAACCGGCCGAAGGAGGTGGGGGCGGAGACGCGCAAGGTGCCGCGCGCTTGGCCCGCGCCGCTTGCGACCCAGGCCTCGGCATCCTCGATCGAGGACAGGATCGAGACCACGCGCTCATAGAAGCCCTGTCCCGCTTCGGTCAGCGACAACTGCCGCGTGGTGCGCTGCAGCAGCCGCACGCCAAGGCGCTCCTCGAGCCGGCGGATGCGCTTCGAGATCACCGCCGGCGAGAGTTTCAATTCGCGCCCCGCCGCGGACATGCTCTTGGCCGTCACCACATGCGCGAAGACATCCAGATCGCCGAACCGGTCCATGCTCGCCCACCTTTTCCATTTTGGAAATAATCATGGCTTTTGGTCGCGCTGCAAGCGGGTTCGAATTGGTCTAACCTGTTTGTATGAAACCGGGTGTGGGTGATATCGCGAGAGCTGACATCCGGAGGAGGAGACCATGAGCGCCATTGCCTTTCCCGCGCCGCGCGCGGACATCCTGGCGCGCCGCGATGCGATCATCGCCGGGCTTGCCGGACTGGTGGCGCCCGAGGCCCTGATCACCTCCGATGACGAGCGCAGGCCCTATGAGACCGATGCGCTCACCGCCTATCGCCGCATGCCGCTGGCGGTCGTGCTGCCCTCGACGACGCAGGAGGTCGCGGCGGTGCTGCGCTATTGCGGCGAGCAGGGCGTTCCCGTCGTCCCGCGGGGGGCTGRCACCTCGCTCGCCGGTGGCGCGATCCCGCAGGAGGATGCCGTCGTCATCGGTGTGTCGAAGATGAATCGCATCCTCGAGATCGACTATGCCAACCGCGCCGCCAGGGTGCAGGCCGGCGTCACCAATCTCGCCGTCACCGGGGCTGTGATGTCCGAGGGCTTTTTCTATGCGCCCGACCCGTCCTCCCAGCTTGCCTGCTCGATCGGCGGCAATATCGGCATGAATTCCGGCGGCGCGCATTGCCTGAAATACGGCGTCACCACCAACAATGTGCTGGGCGTGACCCTGGTGATGCTCGATGGCTCGATCGTCGAGATCGGGGGCGCCCATCTCGATGCCCCGGGTCTCGACCTGCTCGGCCTGATCGTCGGTTCCGAAGGCCAGCTCGGCATCGTCACCGAAGCGACGGTGCGGATCCTGCGCTCGGCCGAGGGCGCGCGCCCGGTGCTGTTCGGCTTCCCGAGCAGCGAGCAGGCAGGGGCCGCGGTGGCCGCCATCATCGGCGCCGGCATCATCCCCGTCGCGATGGAGTTCATGGACAAGCCGGCGATCGAGATCTGCGAAGCCTTCGCCAAGGCCGGCTACCCGATGGATGTCGAGGCGCTGCTGATCATCGAGGTCGAGGGCTCGGACGCGGAAATGGACGCCCAGCTTGCGCGCATCGTTGCGATCGCGCGCGAGCATGGCGTCAAGACGGTCAAGGAAAGCAAGTCGGCGATGGAGACCGCCGCGATCTGGAAGGGCCGCAAATCGGCCTTCGGTGCGACGGGCCGGATCGCCGATTACATCTGCATGGACGGTACGATCCCGACCGGGCAACTGCCGTTTGTGCTGCAGCGCATGGCGGAGATCGTCAAAGGCTATGGACTGCGCGTCGCCAATGTCTTCCATGCGGGCGACGGCAATCTCCACCCGCTGATCCTCTATAACTGCAACGACCCCGTCGAGGCGCGCAAAGCCGAGGATGCCGGAAACGACATCCTCAAGCTCTGCGTTGAGGTGGGCGGTTGCCTCACCGGCGAACACGGCGTCGGCATCGAGAAGCGCGATCTGATGCGCGTGCAGTTCAACGAAGCCGATCTCAACCAGCAGATGCGGGTGCGGGCGGTCTTCGACAGCGAGTGGCTGCTGAATCCGGCCAAGGTCTTTCCGCTCGATGGCAGGGTCGCCGCGTGACCATTCACACCCCCACCACGGAAGCCCAGGCGTGCGCCGTCGTTGCCTCCGTCGCTGCTAACGGCACGCCGGTCACCATTCGCGGCGGCGGTACGCGGACCGGCTTGGGGCGCCCAACCCAGGTCGTGAGCACCATCTCCAGCGCCGGTCTGACCGGCATCACGCTCTACGAGCCGTCCGAGATGGTGATTGGCGCCAGGGCCGGCACGCCTCTGGCGGAGATCCAGAGGACGCTGGCCGACCGCGGCCAGATGCTGCCCTTCGAGCCGATGGATCACCGCGCATTACTGGGCACGGAGGGCGAGCCGACAATCGGTGCCGTCGCAGCCGGAAATATCTCCGGTCCGCGCCGGATCAACGCTGGTGCAGCCCGCGACTCGCTGATCGGCATCCGGCTGATCAACGGCCGGGGCGAGGCGATCAAGTCCGGCGGCCGGGTCATGAAGAACGTCACCGGGCTCGATCTGGTCAAGCTGGTGAGCGGTGCCCACGGCACGCTTGGCTTCCTGACCGAAGTCACCTTCCGCGTATTGCCGGCGCCGGAATGCGTGGCCACGCTGGCCTGGCCCGGCCTTGCCGACGAGGCGGCGGTCGCTCTGCTTTCGACCGCGCTCGGCTCGCCCTTCGAACCGATGGCGGCGGCGCATCTGCCGGCCGGCATCGGAGCCGACCAGGCCCGCACGCTGCTCAGGCTGGAGAATTTCGCGAGCTCGATCGCCTATCGCGCCGATGCGCTGGGCGAATTGCTGAGCCAGTACGGCAGGCCCGAACTGATCGAGGGGGCCGCCTCGCAGGAGCTGTGGCATTCCGTACGGGATGCGAGGTTCTTCGCCGGCAGCCATGAAGCCGTCTGGCGGCTCTCGCTTGCTCCGACGAGGGCCCCGCGTGCTACGGCGGCGATCATGCAAGCCTTGCCGCAAGCGCGCTGGTTCTATGACTGGGGCGGCGGCCTGGTCTGGCTCGCCGTGCCGCCTGACGAGGACGCTGGAGCCGCCGCGATCCGTGCTGCGATCAGGTCGCTTGGCGGTCACGCGACCCTGGTGCGCGCACCCCACGCGGTTCGCGCTGTTGTACCGGTCTTCGAACCACTGGCCGAGCCGCTGATGCGGGTCACGGCCGGAATCAAGAACAGCTTCGACCCGGCCGGAATCTTCGAGCCTGGCCGAATGTATGCGGGGATTTGATGGTGTTCGACCAGATAGCCGCCGCGCGTGAGATCCGCACTGAAGGGGGGCGCCGCCAAGCCTGGGCGCCGGGGCGGTTCAAGCCGGGCACGATTGCCCTCGTCGCGGCTCTGATGATTGCCGCAGCCGCCTTGATCCTGTTTGTCATGGGCCGCGAGCCGATCTGCAAATGCGGCTTTGTCAAGCCGTGGCACGGCGACGTCAATTCGTCGGAGAACTCCCAGCATATTGCCGACTGGTACACCTTCTCCCACATCATCCATGGCTTCCTCTTCTATGGCCTGTTCTGGTCGGTGCGCCGGCTGACCGGCCTGCCGATCTCGTTCGGGCAGGCGCTTCTTCTGGCGATCCTGATCGAGAACGCCTGGGAAATTGCCGAGAACAGCCCGGCGATCATCGATCGCTACCGGGAAATGACGATCTCGCTCGGCTATACCGGCGACAGCATCATCAATTCGGTCTCCGATATCGCGGCGATGATCGTCGGCTTCCTTCTCGCCCGTGTCCTGCCCGTCTGGCTCACCATTTCGCTTGCGCTCGGCATGGAGCTGGTGGTCGGCTACCTCATCCGTGACAACCTGACCCTGAATATCATCATGCTGATCTACCCCGCCGACTGGATCAAAATCTGGCAGGGAGGGGCCTGAGCGATGCAGACCAACTTCACGCCGGAACATCTGGCCTCCGATCCGCGCCTGCCGGCGTCGGAGAAGATCCTGCGCACCTGCGTGCATTGCGGGTTCTGCACGGCAACCTGCCCGACCTATCTGCTGCTGGGCGACGAACTCGATTCCCCGCGCGGGCGAATCTACCTGATCAAGGACATGCTGGAGAACGGCAAGCCGGCGACCGAGCAGGTGGTGAAGCATGTCGACCGCTGCCTCTCCTGCCTCTCCTGCATGACGACGTGCCCTTCCGGCGTGCATTACATGCACCTTGTCGATCATGCCCGGGCCCATATCGAGGAGACCTATCAGCGTTCCTGGCATGACGAGGCGTTGCGCCGGGTGCTCGCTGCGATCCTGCCCTATCCCGGTCGGTTCCGCGCCGCGATGCTGGCGGCGATGCTCGGCAAGCCGTTCGGGAGCCTTCTCGGCCTGCTGCCGCAGGTCGGCGGGCGGCTGAAGGCGATGCTGGCGCTGGCGCCTGCACGCCTGCCGGCGCGCTCGACCATGGAGGGGCCGCAGGTTTTCCCCGTCACGGCCGTGCGCCGCAAGCGCGTGGCGCTGCTTTCAGGCTGCGCCCAGCCGGTGCTCGACCCCGCCATCAACGAAGCGACGATCCGCCTTTTGACGCGCCATGGCGTCGAGGTCGTGCTGTCGAAGGGCGAGGGCTGCTGCGGCGCGCTCGTCCATCACATGGGGCGCGAACAGGACAGTCACGTCTTTGCCCGGCGCAACATCGACGCCTGGATGGCCGAGGTCGACGGCGAGGGGCTGGATGCCATCTTGATCACCGCCTCAGGCTGCGGCACCACGATCAAGGATTACGGCTTCATGTTCCGCAACGAGCCGGCCTATGCGGAGAAGGCGGCGACGATTTCGAGCCTCGCGAAGGATGTCACCGAGTTCCTCGAGACGCTCGAGCTGCGCCATGTCCGTGAGGTCGCGCTGCCGGTGACCTATCACTCGGCCTGCTCGATGCAGCACGGGCAGCAGCTCAAGGACGGGCCGAAGCGCCTTCTGAGCGGAGCCGGCTTCAAGGTGAAGGAGGTGCCGGAGGGCCATATCTGCTGCGGCTCGGCCGGTGTCTACAATATCCTCCAACCCGAGATCGCGGGGCAGCTGCGCGAACGCAAGATCGGCCATATCGAGAAGACGAAGCCGCAGATCGTCGCCACCGGCAATATCGGCTGCATGACACAGCTGGCGAAGGGCTTTGCCGACCGCGGTGCGACGACGCCGGTTGTCCATACCGCCGAGCTGCTCGACTGGGCCACCGGCGGGCCGCTGCCGGAGAAGCTGGCAAGGGCGGGGATCAAGGATGCCCCCCTCGGTGATCCACGTCAGCAGAAGGACATGCTGTTCGCGGCCGAATAGGCGCTTCCCGCTCGGGGAGGGGCAAGCGTGCTTGCCCCCGTTGCCCGGTCAAGTTACCGAACGCGGGACCCTATCCTGCGGGCTGTTCCGCATCTCGTTCAAGAAGTGAAGCCTGAACCATGTCGAAACCCGACAAGCTGAAAGCCCGCCAGCCGCGTGGTTTCATCGACCGTGGTCCTGCCGATGTGGCGGCGACCGAGCGCATGCTGTCCGTCATTCGCGAGAGCTTTTCGCTTTATGGCTTCGACCCGGTCGAGACACCCTTCGTCGAATATACCGATGCGCTCGGAAAATTCCTGCCGGACCAGGACCGGCCGAACGAGGGCGTCTTCTCCTTCCAGGACGATGATGAGCAGTGGCTCTCGCTGCGCTACGACCTGACGGCGCCGCTCGCGCGCTATGTCGCCGAGAATTTCGATGCGCTGCCAAAACCTTATCGCAGCTATCGCGCTGGTTACGTGTTCCGTAACGAAAAGCCGGGGCCCGGGCGCTTCCGTCAGTTCATGCAGTTCGATGCCGATATCGTCGGTTCGGGCTCGGTCGCGGCCGATGCAGAGATCTGCRTGCTCGCCGCCGACACGATGGAGCGTCTCGGCATCAAGCGCGGCGACTATGTCGTCAAGGTCAACAACCGAAAGGTGCTCGATGGCGTGATGGAGGCGATCGGGCTTGGCGGCGAGGAGAATGCCGGGCGCCGGCTGACCGTGCTGCGCGCGATCGACAAGCTCGACAAGTTCGGCCCCGACGGCGTGCGGCTGCTGCTGGGTGACGGGCGCAAGGACGAGAGCGGCGATTTTACGAAGGGTGCGGGGCTGGGCGCCGAACAGGCCACGCGCGTCCTGTCGATTCTTGATGCCAGGGCCGCGGACAATGCCGCGACCGCACAGCGTCTCGCAGATGGCTTCGCGTCCACGCCCGTTGGCCATGAAGGGGCCGAGGAGCTGCGCATGATGGCGGATCTGATCGCCGCGGCTGGCTATGCCGACCGCGTCGTCATCGATCCTTCCGTGGTGCGCGGCCTCGAATATTACACCGGCCCGGTCTACGAGGTGGAGCTGACCTTCCCGGTCACCAATGACGACGGCCAGGTCGTGCGCTTTGGCTCGGTCGCCGGCGGCGGACGTTATGACGGGCTGGTCGGCCGCTTCCGGCCGGAACCGGTGCCGGCGACGGGTTTCTCGATCGGCGTCTCGCGGCTCTATTCGGCACTGAAGGCGGTGAAGTCGCCATTGGTCGACACGAAGAACGAACTGCCGCTCGTCGTTGTGACCGCCATGGACAACAAGACGCCCGAGCATATGCCGGCCTATCAGGCATTCGTGTCTCAGCTCCGCCAGGCCCGGGACGGGGACGGCAAGCCCTTGCTGCGTGCCGATCTCTATCTCGGCGGCTCCGGCTTCAACGCCCAGATGAAATATGCCGATAAGCGCGGCGCGGTCTGTGCGGTGATCCAGGGCTCCTCCGAGCGCGAGGCCGGCACGATCGTGATCAAGGACCTGATCCTCGGCGCGGAACTCGCCGCCGCCAGCCGCGACGTCAAGGATTCGGCCGAGCACAAAGCGAGGCAGGCCGAGGCCCAGTTCGCCGTGCCGGTGACCGAGCTGGTCGAGGGGGTGAAGCGGGTGCTGAAGCGACACGGCTGATTGAAAGTCATGCTCGCCCTTGTGGCGAGCATCCACGTCTTGAGCGTTCATCGTAGGCAAAGACGTGGATGGTCGGGACAAGCCCGACCATGACGGAAACCGTCGGCAACGAGTCGGTCGCCAAATCCCGCTAACCCAATTCCCTAAAAACCATCGAAAATCCATGACGCGGCTGCTAGGACAGCCGCGCAACAGGAAGCTGCCCTTGTCCGCCACACGCGCCAGCATCGACACCGTGATCGCGCTCCTCGCCGCTGAGGGCTATCAGCGCGCCGAGCCGGCGATTCTGCAGCCGRCCGATGTCTTTCTCGATCTCTCAGGCGAAGATATCCGCCGGCGCATCTTCATGACGCAGGATGCCGATGGCCGCGATTGGTGCCTTCGCCMGGAATATACGATTCCGGTGGCGCTGGATCACATCGCGGCGGGCGTGAGTGCGCCGATGGCCTATGCCTATGCCGGCCCGGTCTTCCGCATGCGCTCGCGTGAGCCGGGTGAATTCGCACAGGCCGGGCTCGAGTCCTTTGGCCGCGCGGATTTTGCCGCAGCCGATGCCGAGATCATGGCACTGACGATCGAGGCGGCGGCGGCGCTTGGCTTGACGCAGCCGCGTGTTCTGATGGGCGACGTCGCACTGCTCGGCGCATTGCTCGATGGTCTGGCCGTGCCCCAGGGCGCGCGCCGCCGGCTGATGCGCGCGGTCGTGCAGGGCAAGGCGGCCGAGGCGGTCGAGGCGCTCGATCCGCCTGCAGCCACTGGCGAAACGGCTCATGCGGGACTGCTCAAGGCGCTGGAGGGGCAGGATCCCAAGGCGGCCAAGGCCTTTGTCGAGGATGTATTGTCGATCGCGGGGATCTCGACGGTCGGAGGCCGCTCCGCCGGCGATATCGCCGAACGCTTCCTGGCCCGTGCCGCTGAGCGCGAGAACCCGGTCAATGAGGATGTGAAGGCCGTGCTCGGCCAGGCACTTGCCGTCACGGGTGATCCCGATGCGGCGTCGGCCGCATTGCGGGCCCTTTCCGACCAGGCTTCGCTCGACCTGGGGCAGCAACTCGACGCCTTCGACGAGCGCACCGGCTTCCTTGCGGCGCGCGGTGTCGATGTCGGCCAGATCTCCTTCTCGACCGGCTTCGCCCGCAATCTCGATTATTACACCGGCTTCATCTTCGAGCTGCATGACCTGGGCCGCAGCGACGGCCGGCCCGTTGCCGGAGGTGGCCGCTACGACAACGTGCTCGGTCGCCTCGGTGCGCCTCAGCCGGCCCCGGCAGTCGGCGCCTCGCTTTGGCTCGACCGGCTGACGGGACAAACATCATGAGCGACGCTCCGCTGGTTCTCGCGGTCCCCTCCAAGGGGCGGCTCCAGGAAAACGCCACTGCCTTTTTCGGCCGTGCCGGACTGAAATTCGTGCAGTCGCGTGGCTCGCGCGACTATCGCGGCACGATCGCGGGATTGGATGGCGCGGAAGTCGCGTTCCTCTCGGCTTCGGAGATCGTCTCGCAACTGGCCTCCGGCGCGGCCCATCTCGGGATCACGGGCGAGGACCTCGTGCGCGAGCAGGTGGCCGATGCCGATGCCGCCGTCGAGATGCTGACGCCGCTCGGCTTCGGCCACGCCAATGTCGTGGTCGCCGTGCCGCAGGCCTGGATCGATGTCCGCTGCATGGCCGATCTCGACGATGTCGCGAGCCATATGCGCGCACGCCATGGCCGCAAACTGCGCGTCGCCACCAAATATGTGAACCTGACACGCCGCTTCTTCGCCGAGCACGGGCTTGGCGACTACCGCATCGTCGAAAGCCTGGGCGCGACGGAGGGGGCCCCGGCCGCCGGCTCCGCCGAAATCATCGTCGACATCACGACCACTGGCGCGACGCTGGCCGCCAACGCCCTGAAGATTCTGGACGATGGTGTCATGCTGGCCTCCGAGGCCAATCTCGTCGCCTCGGTGCGGGCGCCGTGGAGCCCGCGCGCACGCGCCGCCGCCAACGCCATTCTCTCGCGCATCGCGGCCGAGGAGGAGGGGCGTTCCGTCCGGGAGATCCGCGCGCGGCTCACCGATGCGAAGCCTGCGGCCATTGAGGAGATGGTGGCGCGACATGGCGCTCGGCTGCCCTTCGGTGCGCATGCCGAGAGCGGTATCCTGGCCATCCATTGCCCGGAGAAGGCGGTCTTCGCACTGGTCGACGATCTGGCCGGCTCCGGCGCTGACGAGATCACCGTCAACGCCCCAGCCTATGTCTTCCGCAAGGCCAATCCCTTGCTGGAGCGCCTGCTGGCGCGCATCTGAGCGACATCTGGCGCCGCCTTGGGCTGAAGCCGGCCCCATTTCCGACGCGATGCCGCGTGACGTTGCTGGCGCTGCCACTCGGCAAAGCAACGTTGTCGCAATGATCGCAGTTGATCCCAACGCGATACGGTTCTAGGCGTTTCCATGAGAGCGGGGCGTGGGCTATCGTCCCGGCCCCGCATAGGTAGAGAAATGATGAATCGACGCCTTGGCTACGCCGCTGTCTTCGCCCTGAGCCTCGCACCCCTGCTGATCGCGTCGCCGGCTTCCGCCCAGCGAAAGGCGATGTCGCCGCGTGATATGCAGAACCAGCCGGAGCAGGCGCCTGCAGCGCCGAAACAGGAAAAAACCTTCCCCCTGGGCGCCTCCTGGACGGCGATTTCGATGAACGGCAAGTCGATCGCCGATCGCAAGGCCACACTGCAGATCGACTCGAACCTGCGTGGCACCGGTTACAGCGGCTGCAACACGTTTTCCGCTGCGGCATACCCGCTGCGCCAGCAGGGGATCGCGGTCGGCCCCATGGCCATCACCAAGCGCTCCTGCGACAAGGGCGCTGCCGAATTCGAGCGGGCCTATCTGGTCGCCTTGCGCGGAGCTCGCAACTGGGACCTCGTCGAGGGCAGGCTGGTGATCAAGACCGCCTCGGGCGAGTTGCGCTTCGACCGCGGCATCTGACGACGGTCAGCCGCCAGCTTCAGTTCTCCTGACGATCCGCCTTTCCCGACACGAAGCGTGATGCGGGAAAGGCAGACGAGCGCCCGGCTACGGGCGCTCGTTGATTCACGACTGAACGACTGGCTCACGAACCATCGCGCGGGGACTGTGCGTTCCATCCGCGTTCGGCTGCATGACGACGATTTCGTCGTGCATCTCCCGCAATGTCGAGCGATGCCCAATCGAGACAATCTTCGTCTGCGGCAGTGTCCGGTCGATGAGGTCGTAGATCTCTCCTTCCAGCTTCTCGTCGAGCGAGGCGGTGGCCTCGTCAAGGAAGAGCCAGTCGGGCTTGGCCAGCAAGGCGCGCGCGACGGCGAGGCGCTGCTGCTCACCGCCTGACAAGCGCTGGGCCCAGAGGTCGACATCGTCGAGCCGGTCGATCAGGTGGGCGAGCTTGACCTGGGTCATCGCCGTCGCGATGTCGGCATCGGTATAGGTGTCGTCGAGCGCCGGGTAGGACATGGCCGCGCGCAAGGTCCCCTGCGGCAGGTAGGGGCGCTGCGGCAGCAGCATGATCCGCGCACTGGCGGGAACCCCGACCTTGCCTTCCCCGAAGGGCCAGATGCCGGCTATGGCGCGGAACAGCGTCGATTTTCCCGATCCTGACGGTCCGATCACCAGTGTCGAGCGCGCAGTGCCGAGATCGAGCCCGTCGATCCGCACGATCGGCGTGCCGTTCGGCAGCGTCAGTGTCGCGCCGTCGATATGGACCTCGTTCCCGGGGAGTTCGGTCTGGTGGATGCCCTTCTCGCCGGCCGTGGCGGCTTGCGCCTGCCCGATCGCCGCCTCGAAAGTGGTCAGGCGGTTGATCGAGGCCAGATAGGAGGCGATGGCCTGATAGCTGTTGATGAAGAACGACATCGCCGTCTGGACACGATCGAAGGCCGAGGCAACCTGCGTCATGATGCCGAGCGTGATGATGCCCGTGAAGTAATGCGGTGCGAGCAGCACATAGGGCACGACCACATTCGCCTGATTATAGGACAGGGTGAAGCTGGTCAGCTTCACCCGGCTCCAGACCAGTCGATAGAAGTTCGAGACGATGTCGCCGAAGCGCTGGCTCAGATGCCGCTGTTCGGAGGCTTCGCCGCGCATCAGCGCGATCTGCTCGGAATATTCACGCAGACGCGCCAGCGAGAAGCGGAAGTTCGCCTCCCGGCGTTCCTGCTCGAATTCGAGCCCGATCAGGGGCTTGCCGATGAGATGCGTGATCCAGGTCGCCGCGATCGCGTAGATCAGCGCCATCCACAGCAGGAAGCCCGGGATGATGATCTCGGTGCCCGGAATGGTGATCGGAACGGGAATCGACCAGAGGATGATCGAGAACGAGACGAGTGTCGAAATCTGCGACAGCAGCGGCAGGGCGAAGTTGTAGGTCTGATTGACGAAGGCGCGGGTATCTTCCGCGATACGCTGGTCAGGGTTGTCGGCAGTGCCCGCCAGCGAGATCCGGTAATGAGTGGCGTTGCCGAGCCAGCTCTTGCTGTATTTTTCCGCCATCCAGCGCCGCCAGCGGATCAGCAGCGTGTAGTTGGCGAACATCTCGATCAGGTTCGAGACCACCGAGATGGCGGCCCAGACACTGAAGACATAGATCAGCTGATACCAGAATGACGGCGCATCCTTCTCCTGGATCGCGTTGTAGAAATCGCGATTGAAGAAGCTCAGACGCAGCGAGATGCCGACCTGCGCTTGATTCAGGATCACCAGAAAGATCAGCAGGATGACGCCGAGGCGCCCGAGCTGGATCTGATAGGTGCCGAACGGCCAAAGGTACGCCGTCGTCGTCTCGGTCGAGGAAAAATAGGGCGATGCCAGGCGCGAGATGCGCTGGATCATCGGAATKAAGGAGATCGCATAGATCAGGATGCCGAAGACGGCGACTGTCGTGGCGAGGCTGGCAGGGGGAGCGATCGCGGCCCAATCGGCAGGCCAGTAGCCAAGCTGCGCGAGCACCGAGCCGGCCCCGAAGACGACGTACTCAACACCGAAAATCCCGGAAAAGATCTTCAGGAAGAAGCTGGTCTCGGTCGAGCGATAGGTGGCGAGTGCGAGCAGCACACCCACGGCGCCCATACCGAGCATGCCGCCGCTGCCGCTCTGCTGCCCCGCCACGAGCGCGATGGCGGCGAGAGCAGCGACAAAGAAACTCAAAAGACGCATCAGGTCTTCCTTACCGGGGAACTCGCGCCAGCGTCGGCGCATGCGGATAATATCTTCTAGCCGACCGGATCAGACAAAAAAGCCCGGCTCAAGGCCGGGCGTGTCGATTTCAGCGATTTGTGATGCGACGTCAGCCGCGATCGAGCGACAGCCGGCCGGGCCCCGCGGCGAACAGCACAAGGAAGCCGCCGACGACGGAGAGGTTCTTCATGAAGAGGAGCTGCTGCATCGGCTGGGCCCAGTTCAGGTGGAACAGCAGCGTCGCAGCCAGCGTGAAACCGGCAAGGGCAAGTGCTGCAAGACGCGTCTTCCAGCCGAGAACGACCATCAGGCCGCCCAGAAGCTCGACCGCGATCACGAGAGGCAGCAGAATGGCGGGCACGCCAGCCGAGGCCATGTACTGCTGTGTACCGGCATAGCCGCTGATCTTGGAGTAGCCAGCGAGCACGAACATCAGGGCAAGCAGGATGCGGCCGACGAGCTTGGCGCCGTCGGCAAGGGCGGGCGAGTTCAGCATGGAGCAGACCTTCGCAAGAGAGTGCCACAGAGCGCGGCGGAATGCCGCAGCTTGCGGGAATAGGGCTTACAACCAAAGTCGATGCAAGAGCCGGTCCGGCCCGCGGAACCAATTCCCGGCTTCCATCGGCGACTTCATTGTTGAAAACGCCTTTCGTGCCGCCTTGCGGCGGCAGATCGCCGCTCAGCCTGCGGGCTTCTGCTTGCGCCGGGCTTCAAGCTCCTCCGTCACCGCGATGATATCGAGATAGTCCTCGTGTTTCGCCGGGGCGTAAGCGGAAACCTGACCGTCGGTGTAGACCTTCCAGACCTCGGGTGCCTGCGCCTTCATCGCCATCATCGCAGCGACGAAGGCATCCTTCAGTCCCTGGGGCAGGTTGGCCCGTGTCGAGAACGGGCTGGAGGGGATCAGGGGCGAGGTCCAGATCACGCGTGTCGCGCCTGCCGGAATCATGTTGCGCGCGGTGAGGCGCTGGACGACGCCGGAGGTCTCGTTGACCTGATAGGTCGCCACCCCGTCGAACTGGCCGCGCACCAGCGCCAGGACGGAGTTGTCGTGGCCGCCGGAGAAGACGGTGCCGCCGAAATGGTTCTGCGGATCAAAGCCCTGTTTGCGCAGGAAATAGGACGGGAAGGCGAAGCCCGACGTCGAGTTCGGATCGGCGAAGGCGAAGTTCTTGCCCTTCAGATCCGCAACCGACTTGTAGGGGCTGTCGGCACGAACGACGATGACCGAGTAATAGCCTTCCTGGCCGTTGTTATCGATGTCGCGGAACAGAGGCTGCAGCTTGTCGCCGAGGACACGCCGGCCGAGCGAGTCGACCGCGGGCCCGAAGCGGGCGAACTCGAGCTGGTCGGCCCGCAGTGCCTCGACGAGGCCGGCATAGTCGCTGACCCGATAGAGTTTCACGGGAACGCCGAGCTTGCCTGTGAGATAGTCGATCACCGGCTGGTTGCGGGCGATCGCGCCCGCCTCATGTTCTGCCGACGAGACGCCGAAGCGGATTTCCTTGATGCTCTGGCGCCAGTCGCTCTGGGCCAGCGCGGGAAGGCAGGTGAGGGCGCCAAGGCCGGCAATCATGGTGCGACGTGTGAGCATATCTGGCCCCTGAAACAGTGAGCGTCATTTGCTCAGCGGGACGCGACGGCGCGATTACGGCGGGATGGCGGTTGCGTGACGCGTCGGGCCGCTGTCGCGCACCGAGGCAGAGCCAGGGGCTGGCAGATATGAAAAAGGCCCGGCTTGCGCCGGGCCTCCGTCGTATTCGCGAGAAGCGATGGACTTCGATCAGAAGTCCATGCCGCCCATGCCGCCGCCGCCCGGCATAGCCGGCATGGCGTCCTTCTTCGGCAGCTCGG